>JAPLEC010000037.1 GCA_026391515.1 Bacteroidia bacterium
TTATAAGACCTATTATATTAATACTGCGTGGGCTTATGAATCAACATCGGATTTAGATACTTTGGATTTGAATATCTTAACCGATAATGTTTTTGCTCATATTGATTTGAATGGAATTCTTGTGAATGAAAAATTCAGAAGGTTTTCACTTGCATTGGGGGGAAGATTGATTAATCATGGCACTTTTGGAAGCAACCCAACTTATGAAATAAATCCTTCATTTAAGGTAAATGATAATGCGCTAATTTATGCTTCGTATTCAACAGGATTTAATGCCCCTTCTTTATACCAATTGTTTTCACCTGATAAAAATTTCACTTCCGGTATCACAAGGGGCAATAAGGATTTGAAACCTGAAACTTCTGTTTCTTATGAGTTTGGTTTTAAACAAAAAATCAATGATAATCTTTCATTTGCAGTAGCTTATTTCAATACGGAAGTTAGCAACGTCATTGAATATGTTTACCTATGGGATAAAAATACGCCTGTGGCTTCGCTTTCTTTTTCTGATTACCTGGGTGATACTTATTTGAATCTTGGTAAACAAACAAGCAGGGGTATTGAATTTAGCATCAATTCTATGGTAAGTGAAAAGTTATATTTGACAGGAAATTTTAGCCTGGTTAGCGGAAAGTTAAATTATGAACCTTCGGATATTAACAATTTGCAAACGGGAGGTAATCACGTACAGATTTATAGTAATGGAGCAATTCTCAATAAGGAAGTTGAAGTTTTAGGATTGGTGAGAAGACCTAATACAGCTAATATTAGCTTAATCTATAAACCCTTTGAAAAACTTGTCTTAAGAATTGATTTAAAGCACGTAGGTTCAAGGAATGATATTTTATTTAATTCACAACTTGGCCCTTATGGTGCTTTGGGAACCGAGGGTGTGGCTGATTACACATTGTTGGATTTTTCGGCAAAATATGATCTCAATAAACATTTTTCGGCAGGTGCACGAATAGAAAACATCTTTGATACAAAATATAGAGAAATCAATGGTTTTACGACAAGAGGCAGAGGTGTATATTTTAATTTACGATACTGTATGTAAACCTTTTACATTGATATTATGATATTTATATTCTAGATTCAAGCGTCCACATTGGTATGGATTTATATGTTCAAATTAATATAATTGTCTGTGCAAAATTTACAGGATTTTTCATTATAGAGAGATAAATTGATTATATTCAATTATTTTCAATCCTAATCATGTCTCTGATTATTTCCCATCATCCTTGCGTAGTAAGCTCCTTCACCGGTTTTTTCCAATTCACCAATTGTGTGATTCATTGTTGAAACACCATAGTCTTTTTGTTTCCGGAAATGAATGAACATTGCAGCTAAGTTCACTGCTGCTTCAATTCCTTTGGGGTTTCTAGAGATTACGATAAAAAACATCTTCCAATAATAAAATCCGGTTGCTGAGTTAAAACCTGCCTTATTACACACCCTAAGGAATGAACGCATATAAATAAGCCATGCCTTGAAATTTGGAGTATGTTTATAATGGGGTCTGATTTTCAAACCGGTAAAAACAACCCGCTTATAATAATTTGAAGGTTCATAAATGGCCTCGATAATTCGAATAAAATTTTTAAGGACCTCGATACGTGAAATCAGAGTAACAAAGTTCAGACCACCCGTCGTCTGGTCAATATCGCTTTCACTAACTGATCGGGATGCCTGCTGAAACAACCTGCCTTCAGATGCAAGCCGGCGTGTTAATTGAGTATTTGGCAGTGCGTAAAGCAGGCCGATCATTGCCATGCAGATTCCCGATTTCTGGATGGAATCGATTATATTATCGGCAATCTGTCTGCTTTCGCTGTCAAAACCAATAATATATCCTCCATTACTCACAAAGCCATACGATAAAAGTTTCCTGATAGCATCTTCGATTGGTTTGTTAATATTCTGGGTTTTCTGGATCAGTTTCAGCGTATTGTTTTCGGGTGTTTCGATACCAAGAAACACATATCGGAAATCGACATCTTTCATTAACTGAAGCAACTTATCATCATCGGCCAGGTTAATAGAGGCTTCGGTAGAAAAATAAAATGGATACCTGTGGTTTTGAGTCCATGTTTTTAATTCACGCAAGAGGTC
>JAPLEC010000211.1 GCA_026391515.1 Bacteroidia bacterium
TAAGCTGTTTAATAAACGGAAAAACCTTAGTCTGAACATGAGCAAGCATAATTCCGCCCTCCATCTGTTTGAAGTGGCTCCAGCGCAGTGAAGATTTGTCGACTGTTTCACTGGTATTAGGTACCTGGAAAGATCCCTTAAACAGGGAATCATATTTTTCACCGGAAAACTCAGCCTTCTTTATTTCTCTAAGGTCAAGCTCATCAAGCCGCCGCATAAAGAGCAGGTAGCTGATCTGCTCAATGGCCGTAAGCGGATTACTGATCACACCGCTCCAGAATTTATCCCAGAGCCTCTTTATTTCTGACTTAATGGTGGATGATAACATTTGCTATGCTACTAATTGTTCTGCAAACTTTAAAATCTCCTCAACCTCTTTTTGCTTAAAGATCCCGATTATGCCATCCGGACTAATCTTGGTAAAGGGTTCTTTTACAAGGTCTTTCTTTTCAATGGTCCCTTTTCTGAGTATAAAGGTTTGCAAGGTTAATAAAAACTGTATCTGTTGTTCACTGTAAGTATTATGTCCGGCGATAAACCGGGTGAATGCCTCTGTAACTTCTTCTGTAAATGATTTTAATTCTTCTGTGCCAAGGATATATTTAATGAACTGAATGAATTTTGCGCGTTTATTATCATAAACATGCTGAAGGAGCTTTTCTGTAACCCATGGATCACGGCGCTCAAGAATGTCTGCCAGTTGTTCAACTTCTGCTTCTGTGATATCAATTCCCCTTTGAAGTTTTTGAAGAACAAAATCAGAGGCTACCATTTCTTTAATAACAGCTTCAACTCTTTCACGATATTTCTTAACTGTCAATCTTTCATGTTCCGGACCAAATTCAATAAACTTTTTCTCTGCCACCTCATCGCGCAGGTCAAGTTTCTCCTCGCCGGGCCTGGGTATATCATCCCCTTTGAATTTCATGAGAGGACCCAGTTTATCTACAAGTATGTCAAGATCAGAATAATCAAACCGGCGCCACCAGGCTGTACGGCATACAGATTCTATAAACTCTTTTTCTTTACGAACAATATTGATTGAGAGAGGCAGTTCTTTAATCTGTTCAACTACAGCATCTTTCAGGGCCTCATATTTTTCAAGCTCCCTGCTTACATGGGCTGTCGCCAGGTCGACGACATCTATCTCGAAACGTATAGCTTTGAAATCGCCCTGTGATTTAGATCTCATTACGGGAGCAATAATCCTTCTCAGGTCATCGATCTTCTCACTGGTTATGGTTCTCCAGTAATCATCATTTTTTATCGGTTCAAGGTCCGATTGTGCATCAAGAACAATAACAGAATTGGGCGGAAGATCATCAATTTCATTCCGGAGGTGCCCTATAACTATATTCTCCAAGGCAGAATTGTTGGCTTCCATGGCCGCTGCCAGTTCATCGAGCCTTGCTTCAAACAGGCGTACAGGCAGTGATTTAATTCCTGTGGCTTCCCTCCCCTTTGGTGTTTCTTTGAAATACTCAAAGTTTTCCCACATATCAATAATGAGGAACTTATCCTTCTCAAGGCACCAGGGTTTTAACTTATTGTTGTCAAGCACCCTTGTTCCCCGCCCTATCATCTGCCAGAATTTGGTGTATGAATAGACCGGTTTGGCAAAGACCAGGTTAACAATTTCGAGAACATCTATACCTGTATCGAGCATGTCTACGCTTATTGCCACCCTTGGCATATCACTGTTCCGGAACTTATCGAGTAATCCTCCCTTATCGTAAACACCCTTTATCCCTGAGATCAGCACTTCGGCAATTCTTCCCTTGTATTCGGGGTATAACCTGTCAAAAGTCTCGACCAGGCGAAAAGCATGCTTCTTACTGATGGCAAATATGATGGTCTTGCCGGGAAGCACTCCATCCGGACTTTTAATGCACTCCTCCATGAACTCCCTGACGATGAGGGCATTGGTTCCCTTGTTGGTAACCTTCTTTTCAAGATCCGTTCCCTCATAGTTTATTGCATCCGGATCTTTGCCATCAGCCAGTAACCTTTTAGCGTCTTCGGGGGTCATGGTCCGCTTGCTTATTCCCTCATCCATAAAGCGACTACGGATCTTCAGCACCTCAAAATCCGAAAGAAATGGAGGGATGTTATTCACCGCTTCCTCATAGGAGAAATTGAATGATGGCATCTGATCATCACATTGAAAAAGTTTGAATGTATTATGATCTATCTGTTCTGTTGGCGTAGCGGTTAGTCCTAGCTGGATTGCATCAAAATAATCGAAGATGTTTTTATAGACGTTATAGATCGATCTGTGACTTTCATCAGCTACGATAAGGTCAAAAAAGTGCGGTGAGAATTTACTGTAGTCACCTTCAATCTCGTTAAGTATTGTCGGGTATGTACTTACATATACCCGTCTATCGGTGGCAAATTCACTTTCCACAGAGTTCCCTTCCCTTTTTGGCCAGACGGGTGCATTAGGCAGATGCTCCTTAAATGCATCCAAGGCCTGATCACGAAGAGCGATCCTGTCGACAAGGAAAAGAACACGTTGAATCCAGTTTGTTCTCATAAGAACATCGACGAGTGAGACGCAGGTTCTTGTTTTACCAGTACCGGTAGCCATAACAAGAAGGAATTTTCTTCTCTTCCTCTCGACCCCTTCAAGAACTGAGCGGATTGCAGCAATCTGGTATGGCCTTCCGGAGATTTCTGTATTTATCAACTCCTCGCTAAGCGAACCTCCATTATTTCTTAAGAAACGAAGACGTTCAAGGTCGTCCCTTGTTGGGAAGCCGTATACTTTCCTGGGGGGATATATTTGTGAATTCCAGAAAAATATTTCGTGACCATTGGTGTATATTACAAAGGGCAAATCCCTCCCGGGATTATTCTTCTGTATGATCTCGGCATAGATTAAAGATTGTATTTTCCCTTCCTCTGCATTTCTGTAGGATTTCTTTGCCTCAACAACAGCAAGAGGATATCCGTCTCTCCCAAGCAATGCATAATCGGAAAATAAGTGGCCCGCATATTTCTCCTTCGGATCTTCTGCCTTCTTGGGATCACAAACAATATCAAGCTCTTCACTCACCTGAGAAGGATCCTTAACATTCCATCCTGCCTTTGAAAGCCTGAGGTCAATTATTTCTTTTCTCGTTTGTGCTTCAGACAGTGACATCCTGATTTTGTTTCCTTATAACAAATGTAGTAATCGGAATCCATACTTCCCAGAACATTAATACCGAAATGAATACCCGGGATTTTGAATGCATTTATGATTGCCAGGGTATTTTTATGTTGCTGAAGGTATTGTAATCGGGATAAATATGATTTGAGTCTTGACCTTTTTCTTAAATAAAATTACAAAATGGGGCTTATTATACCCAAAATGTTTATATTTGTGGAAAATATGCCCCATTTAATATGAAAACGAAGAAGCAAATTCTATTCCCAAAGCACCAAAAAGTACTTGAGCAGTTGGGTGAGAATATAAAATTAGCGAGGAAGAGAAGAGGATTTACAACTATTCAGGTATCAGAACGTGCAGGACTTGATCGTAAGACTCTGTATAGGATTGAAAAGGGGGACCCAAAAGTTACGCTTGGAGCCTATTTTAATGTACTGAGAGTACTTGGATTGCAGGACGATTTTCTGAAGTTAGCTATTGACGATGAATTTGGAAGGAAACTTCAGGATCTTAAATTATTAGGCGAAAAGTAATATGGACAAATCAAAAGTCGACATATGGGTTTATGCACATTGGGTAGGAATGAAAGACCCAAAGTGCATAGGAATATTTTCAGCCAATTTTGGAAAAGCAAGGAAGTCATTCAGTTTTGAGTATGATAAGGACTGGATCTCATCACAGGAACAAGTACTTCTCGATCCGGATCTTGGATGGTATACAGGGACACAATTCCCAAATAACAAAGATAATTTTGGAGTTTTTCTGGATTCAATGCCTGATTCATGGGGCCGGACTCTGATGCAGAGGAGAGAATCACAAAAGGCCAAGGAAGAGGGAAGAGTTCCCAAAAAGCTGCATGATATTGATTATCTGCTTGGTGTCTATGATGAAAGCAGAATGGGGGCTTTAAGATTTAAATTGGATCCAAATGGGCCATTTTTGGAAGCGGCATCGAGTACTACTATACCACCCTGGACTACTTTAAGAGAGTTACAGAATGCTGTAAAAATCATTGAGTCAGACGAGGATGATGAAAACATTAGGGAATGGATTCTCATGTTACTGGCACCAGGAACCTCTTTGGGAGGAGCCCGTCCCAAAGCCAACTTTACAGATAGGTCTGGTGATTTATGGATAGCAAAATTTCCATCAAGGAATGATACAATAGATAAGGCAGCATGGGAATTCCTTGCATACAGGCTGTCGATAAAAGCAGGAATAACAATGGCAAACTCACAAATCTCAAAAATTTCTGGTAATTATAATACTTTCCTTACAAAGCGGTTTGACCGGATTAAGAATGAACGTATTCATTTTGCATCTGCAATGACCATGACCGGCAATACTGAAGAGAAAATAAGAGATAATAAAGCAAGTTATCTTGAAATTGCAGAGTTTATCAAATTTTCAGGCGCTTCAAATAAGGAAGACCTGATGCAATTATGGAAGCGGATTATTTTCAATATTTCAATTTCAAATACAGATGATCATTTGAGGAACCATGGTTTTATTCTGACGGATAAAGGGTGGAGATTGTCTCCGGCTTTTGATGTCAATCCATCTATTGATAAACAAGGCCTTGCTCTTAATATTGACATGGATAATAATGCTTTGGATTTTGATTTAGTCCGAAGTGCAGGTGAATTCTTTATGTTAGATAAATCTTCGATGGATAAAATAATTACAGAAGTCAAAATTGTAGTAAGTGACTGGAGAAAATATGCAAATAGCATCGGCATTCCAAAATCCGAACAAGAGAGGATGACTCCAGCATTCAACTATTAAACTTAACACAAACTGACCTGTCAGAAATTATTCCGGAGGTGATATTATTTAACGTAACGAAGCCATAAATCTTATCCATATAGTAATCAGTTAATTAAAGAGACTCCCAATATAATATTAGGGATATGAAATGTCACGTTTTTACCGGCAAAAACGTGACAAATTTTTTATACTGTCATCTCTTGATTAAAAGGAATCTATAAAATACGCCCACGGGACAGATCCCCCCCGACCTGCCCAGTGGTTCGGCACTAAATTAAACTATGTCTAACTAAAACTTAAAACTACGGGAAACATTCGCAGTTATTTACCGAAAGATACGATACCAGTTAAGGTAATAGGGTTACCAGACCGACCTTCAGAGGATATTGTTGATGATAATGGTAAGCTGGGGCGAAAGGGGGTGAAGGGGAGATACAATTACTATT
>JAPLEC010000008.1 GCA_026391515.1 Bacteroidia bacterium
CTTCCATTCACCTAAAATGGCCAATCGAGCATCGTTTCCGATAAGGACAGGGACATTAATTTATCCTTAATGAACTGTTGCAAAAGCATATACTCCCAGCCTGTAATATTGACTACCTTTAGAACAATACCATTTTCTGAATCAACATACCATACCCTAGGGCAGCAACCGCTATTGCTTTTACGATCCCTTTTTGAGGCCATATATTCTTGATGAGGTCAAGAATTTGGTCTTCGGCTTTCTGCCCCTCAGATTGGGTTTTAATATTTATTTGTTTTACAGGTTGAATCTCATCATTAATAAAAAGAGCTGCACGAATGTTAGTGCCCCCAATATCCAGATAGATGTAGTTACCCATTGATAAAATTATATGGTAATTTCGTTTTATTGACTTATGAATAAAAGACTGCTATTATCCTGCTGATGGAAAAAACGAAGAAACCAAAAAGTAGTTCCAGAAATTTTTTCTTAGAATTCCGCAGGTGGTTATCTCCTGGAATAGGGGTTAAACGCTGGCTGATGATGATACTGGTTGGAGTGACGTTACTTGGAATGGGGGTTGCCGTTTTAGTTATCGATTTTTACCGCAACACTGATAATTCCTTCTGGATGCAAGTTCTATCATTTCTTTCCCTGCGATTCCTTGATCGGACGATTCGGGCTTTGATTTTTGGCGGAGTGGGTTTATTTTTTATAGGGGTTGGAACAGTGGAATTGAATCGCTCATTGCTTAAACCATTTGTGAAACCTGGTGAAGCTATACTCGATACAATATCTTCTTATCGTAAGAAAGAAAAGGGTCCTAAGATTGTAACCATTGGCGGAGGAACTGGTCTTTCTGTACTCTTGCGCGGTTTAAAACTATATACTCATAACCTCACTGCTTTGGTCACAGTAGCTGATGATGGAGGATCCTCGGGAGAATTACGAAAGAGTTTGGGGATTCTTCCTCCTGGAGATATTCGCGCATGTTTGGCAGCACTTTCAGATGATGAAGAGCTGATGACTCAATTATTTCAGTATCGCTTTGGCAAAAATGCAGGAATTAATGGACATTCTCTCGGGAATTTGCTGATCAGTGCCTTAAGCGATATTACCGGTTCTTTTGAAGATGCAGTAGCGGAATCTGGCAAGGTACTGGCTGTCTGCGGAAGAGTATTGCCTTCCACATTGCATGATGTGAAACTAGTAGCTGAAATTAGACTCCCTGACCAAACCAAGGAAGTAAAAGTGATAGGCGAAAGTCAGATTTCGAAAATTGGTGGAACCATTAAACATGTATGGCTTGAGCCAGGAAATCCACTGCCATATCCACCAGCAGTGCAATCTATCCTGTCAGCTGATCTAATAGTGGTCGGGCCTGGTAGTCTGTATACTAGTGTTTTACCCAATTTATTAGTCCCTGAACTGGCAGAAGCGATTCGGGTGAGAAAGGCATTGACATTTTATGTCTGTAATGTGGCTATCCAGAAAGGTGAGACGGATGGTTATAAAATTCTAGACCATGTTCGAGCGATCGAACAACATTTACAGAATCAGCACTTTGATGTCATTGTTTGTAACAATGATTTCAGCAGTAAATT
>JAPLEC010000026.1 GCA_026391515.1 Bacteroidia bacterium
ACTTTCGGCATCGGAGATACTATTGAAACTACCGGCTTTTCTGCTATGTTCCCCGAAGGAATTCTGGTGGGAACTGTGAGCAATTTTGAAAAAACCGGCGGTGACTTTTACAGGATCGAGGTATCATTAATGACAGATTTCAGAAAGTTGCATTTTGTCAATGTCGTTGGCAATATGAGGAAAAAAGAACAACTTGAACTTGAAAAACAATTTCAATGATTAACAGGATTTTAAGATTTGGACTGATTTTTATTTTGCTGCTCCTGCTTCAGGTTCTGTTATTCAATAACGTACAGTTCAGCGGGTATGTAAATCCTTATGTTTACATTATGTTCATCCTGCTTCTGCCTTTTGAAATACCAGCATGGCTGCTCCTGATCATATCTTTTTTCACTGGTCTTATTATCGATCTTTTTTCAGGTACTCCAGGGATGCATACTTCTGCCACTGTTCTTGCCGGCTTCGTCCGCCCTTTTATTCTTAGAATCATTTCACCCAGAGACGGCTATGAATCAGGTGCTGATCCCTCGATGTTGATTTATGGTTTTAAATGGTTCCTGATCTATACATCTATCATTGTTATTATTCATCACACTGCACTTTTCTACCTTGAGGTATTCAGGTTTGCAGATTTCTTCAGAACACTTTTAAGAGTTCTGTTAAGTTCACTTTTTTCAATAACTTTTATTGTTCTTCTGGAATACATCAGGAAAGGGAAATAACAGATCGGTATGAAGGATACTTTTGTTATCAGAAAATATGTCATCATTGGGTTGATAGTATTAGCAGCTGTCGCCTTAATAATCAAACTATTTATAATTCAGGTAGTTAAAGATACTTACAGACTATCGGCCGATAATAATGTTCTTAGATATATTACCCAGTATCCTGCACGTGGATTAATTTATGATCGGAATGGTAAGCTGATAGTGTTTAACCAGGCAGCTTATGATCTGATGGTTGTTCCTGTGCAGACCGGTAAAATGGATACGGCACTCTTTTGCAGCGACCTGGGAATTACAAAGGATGTTTTCAGAGAAAGAATGAAGACAGCAAGGAATTATTCACGCAGAGCTCCTTCAGTATTTCTGAAACAAATCTCAGCCGAAACCTATGCAAAGTTTCAGGAGAAAATTTTCATGTACCCGGGTTTTTATGTCCAGCCAAGAACCCTGAGGAAATATTCAAAACCAGTTGCTGCCCACCTCCTGGGATATGTCAGTGAAGTCGATGAGGCATTAATAAAAAAGGATCCGTACTATAAGCCCGGCGATTATATCGGAAAGCTCGGTATAGAAGAAGCATATGAGAAGGACCTGAGAGGAAGGCGTGGTGTAAAGATCTATCTGGTAGATGTTTACAGCCGTATTAAAGGATCGTACGCTGACGGAAATTTGGACACGCTGGCTGTACAGGGCTCAGATATTATCTCAGGAATTAATCTTGATTTGCAGGAATACGGCGAACACCTTATGCAGAATAAGACCGGAAGCATAGTTGCGATTGAACCTAAAACAGGTGAGATACTCGCACTTGTTTCATCTCCTGATTATGATCCGGGTTTGCTTGTCGGAAGAATCCGCACCGAAAATTTTGCCAGATTGCAGGCTGATACCATTTTTAAGCCTCTTTTTAACCGTGCTTTCATGGCCAAATATCCGCCGGGATCAACATTCAAACCTGTAAACGGATTAATTGCACTGCAGGAAAAAGTTATTGTGCCCTCAACCAAATTTAACTGCGACCATGGATATCTATTTGTCGCATGCCATTCCCATTCTTCCCCGCTCGATCTTAAGGGAGCAATAATGAATTCGTGCAATTCGTATTTCTGCCAGACCTACAGGAGAATTCTGGAGAATCCCAAATATGGCTCTGTGTCAGAGGCTTATGAAAAGTGGAGAGGATATCTTAATGAGTTTGGGTTTGGTAAAAAACTGGGCTCTGAATTTGTAAATGAGTTGCCAGGATTAGTTCCTTCATCAGCATATTTCGACAGATATTATGGAAAAGGTGGATGGAAGGCATTAACTGTGATCTCAATGGCATTCGGGCAGGGAGAAATTGAGACCACCCCTCTTCAGATGGCTAATTATACCGCTGCCATTGCCAACAGGGGATATTATTATACTCCTCATATTGTAAAATCAATAGGTGCCGATCACCGGATAGACCCGCGTTTTACAATCAGGCATCAGATAAGTATCGATTCAGCTAATTTTGAGGAAGTTATATTGGGGATGGAAGCAGCTGTAAACGGTGGAGCAGGAGCAACGGCAAGGATAGCAGCACTTAACGGCATAACAGTCTGCGGGAAAACAGGAACTGCTGAAAATCCCTTTGGTGAAAATCATTCCGTTTTTATTGCATTTGCTCCGAAGGATGATCCTAAAATTGCTATTGCAGTGTATGTCGAGAATGCCGGTTTCGGTGCGACCTATGCAGCACCTGTGGCAAGCCTGATGATAGAAAAATATTTAAAAGGTGAAATAACAAACAAGCCGCTGGAACAGAGAATGTTAGAACTCAATCTGGTTGATTCTTTAAAAGTAAGTGAGACGAAGCATTAATATCTGGAACGGGATTGACAAGATAACGATCCTTTTATTCCTGGTGATGGTAATCATAGGATGGTTTAATATTTATGCAGCCGTTTATAATGAAGATCATAAAGGAATACTAGATCTCTCCCAACGGTACGGAAAGCAGTTTGTTTGGATTCTGGCAACTTTTGTTCTTGCCGTTTTTGTTGTGATTATCGACAACCGGTTCTATTTATTTTTTGCCTGGATTATTTATGCAATTCTTATATTTCTTCTCATACTTTTGCTTCTCTTCGGTAAAGAAATTAACGGTGCTAAATCATGGTTCGAGTTTGGTCCTTTAAGCCTTCAACCATCAGAATTTGCAAAATTCGGAACTGCGCTTGCCCTGGCGAGTTATCTGAATAATCGCAGGCAGGAGCTTACAAAATTGAAAGTGATTTTACCTGCAGTAGCAATTATCCTTTTACCTGCAATACTTACAGAATTGCAGCCGGATCTGGGCTCAACTATTGTTTTCTTCTCCTTTTTTCTTGTGCTTTTCAGGGAAGGGATGAGCCCGTTCGTTTTTATTTCAGGATTGCTGATGGTTCTCCTTTTCTTCCTTACCCTTCTTATCAATAATCTTTACCTTGAAGCAGGCTTAATAGTAATCGCTTTTTTTCTTGCCTGGTTTGAAACGCGGAAATTTAAACTTTACCTGATCGGGTTTGGGATTTCTATTCTCATCGGAGCTGGCCTCTATTTGCTTGATCATTACTTAATAAAATCCCTTGGTAATGAGCTTGTTCTGTTGATCACTCTTATCATGTCAGGTCTGGCATTTGCTTATTATATATATGTAAAGAAAGCTATTGCAATATTTTTCATTTATCTTTTTCTGCTTGGCAGCATACTATATATCAATTCAGTAGATTATGCTTTCAATCACATTCTTGAACCTCATCAGAGGGACAGGGTGGAAATTATGCTCGGCTTCAAAACTGATACACATGGTACCGGGTATAATGTAAATCAGTCAATTATTTCAATTGGATCGGGAGGATTTAAAGGCAAAGGGTACCTTCAGGGCACCCAGACAAAATTCAAGTTTGTTCCAGCACAGAGCACCGATTTCATTTTCTGTACAGTCGGAGAGGAGTGGGGATTTTTAGGATCATTTGTTGTGATCGGATTGTATCTGTTTTTATTGCTCAGGCTTGTATTTTTAGCGGAAAGACAACGATCGGCATTCTCAAAGATTTATGGCTATGGAGTTATCTCAATATTATTCACGCATTTCTTTATAAACATCGGTATGGCAATCGGTCTTTTACCGGTTATAGGGATTCCGCTTCCGTTTTTCAGCTATGGAGGAAGCTCTCTATGGGGATTCACAATTTTGTTGTTTATTTTTTTAAGGCTTGATGCAAGCCGGACCGAATACCTGGTTTAATCAGAACGGAATCGTAATTCTGTGCGATATTTCAATCCCGAAATCTTTTTCAACATAATCAATCAGCTGGGGAAAGAATTCAAGAAAATCTTCCTGCAGCGAGTAATAATTTTTCTTCAGAGCTCGCATTGCAAATCTTGTTTCACTTGGGAGTGTTGTTCTTTTGCTCAGAGTTTTAAAAACATGACGGATGCCGTTCAGCGTCTGGTATGATTCAATCCAGTTGTTTATTATGAAGAATGGCATCATCTCCCTGACTTCACCGGGCAGAATCTCGTAGTTGTTTACAAGGGCCCTGTAAAAGTTGTAGGTAACACTTTCAAGTGGTCTGCGTGAAAAAAAATTCCATTCCTTCGTCAGAAAGTGGTCATAAATAATATCTGTTACAACTCCTGAATATTTATGATATTTCCTGGAGAAAAAAATCTTGCTTCTGTGAACAATTGGATGACGATCAGTAAATCCGTCTATATTACGATGAAGTAAAATGCCTTTTCTGATCAAATCGGGATATTGTAAATAATCGCGTCCTTTTACATAATCGCCAATATAATTTCCGATGATTATCTTATCAGAATCACCCGAAAGGTATATGTGGGCAAGAACATTCATAAGTTGTTATAATAGTACAAAGAATTTGCCATATACCTCAGCACTATATAAAACAATTTCTCTGACATGTTTCAAAGTTAAAGCAACAATATGCTTAATAGATTGTTTTACAGAAAGTTAACATATAAGACCGGCATATAAAAAAATCCCTCTAAACACTCGGAATTTCAGTATGCAAATTATACATTTGTTAGTTCATTTTAAAATGAAATTTCTTTCATATTAAAATTAATTTACAACAATAAGGAGGATCTATGACTAAAAAAAAAGCCATCATCATTGGTGCGGCAGGAAGGGATTTTCATAATTTCAATACCTGTTTCAGAGATAATGAATATTATAATGTTGTAGCTTTTACGGCAGCTCAGATTCCCGACATTGACGGGAGAAGCTATCCGAAAGAGCTGGCAGGTAAATTGTATCCCAAAGGTATCCCGATCTTCCCTGAACAAAATCTTCCTGAGCTTATAAAAAAATACAAAGTCGATGATTGCATCTTTTCATATAGTGATGTTACGTATCAGAAAGTAATGTCGGTAAGTGCAATAGTAAATGCAGCAGGTGCAAACTTTGTTCTGCTTGGCCCTGCCGACACTATGGTGAAAAGTACAAAACCTGTTATTGCAGTTGGGGCAATAAGAACCGGATGCGGAAAAAGCCAGACATCGAGAAGAGTTATTGAAATTCTCATGGCAAAAGGATTGAGAGTAGTTGCTATACGTCACCCGATGCCTTACGGAAACCTGAATGCCCAGAAGATCCAGAGATTCGCTGTTTTAAAAGACCTTGAAAAGCATAAATGTACAGTTGAGGAAATGGAAGAGTATGAACCACATGTGGTCAGAGGTAATGTAGTTTATGCCGGTGTCGATTATGAAGCAATTCTCCGGAAAGCTGAAAAAGATCCTGCGGGATGCGATGTCATTGTCTGGGATGGCGGGAACAATGATTTCCCGTTTTATAAGCCAGATCTTATGATCACGGTTACCGATCCACACCGTGCCGGGCATGAATTGAAGTATTACCCTGGTGAAGTAACTCTGCGTTTAGCTGATGTAGTGATAATCAATAAGATAGACAGCGCTGCACCTGAAGCAATCCAGATAGTCAGAGAGAGCATTGAAAAAGTCAATCCGAAAGCAATTGTTGTTGATGGCGCTTCTCCCATTAGAGTAGATAATCCGAAAGTTATCAGGGGAAAGAGAGTGCTTGTTGTGGAAGATGGTCCGACATTAACTCATGGTGAAATGAAAATTGGAGCAGGTGTTGTTGCTGCACGTAAATTTGGAGCACTGGAACTTGTTGATCCACGGCCTTTTACAGTAGGCAGATTAAGCGAAACATTCAGGCTTTATCCGAATATCGGAACTCTGTTACCTGCTATGGGTTATGGCGAACAGCAGCTTCACGACCTTGAAAGAACAATTAACAGCACCAAATGCGATAGTGTTATAATTGCGACACCAATTGATCTGAACAGAATAATCAAGATCAAAAAACCGAATACCAGAGTCTATTATGATCTGCAGGAAATAGGCGATCCAAACCTGTCACAGGTTATTGATGATTTCGTAAAGGAATTCAAACTAAAAAACAGGAAATAAAAAAGTTACACAGAGGAAATCCGGAGAACAACAGAGGGCCACAGAGTTTTGAAAATTATTGCTATGTGTAACTCGTATGTTTGTTCTTTGAAATATTTGTATAAAGTTATTGATTATTTGTTTTACTTAACTGGCAATGATGTTCTGTGCTGTAGGTCTATTGAACCTGTCACAGAGTTTATTATGTCAGTCAGGTAAAAATCGGGAAATAACATGGTCCTTGAAACCGTATTTACGAGAAAGATGTTGCCTGAAAATGTAAAACAAAAACTATTGCTCTATGAAACTTTATTTAGGAGGTGATGTCAGTAAAGGATATGCCGACTGGGTAATCCTTTCCGAAAAGAAACAGGCTGTTTTAGACAACTTTCAGCTTGATGACACCTATGCTGGTCATTGTAAGCTTTATGCTACGCTTGAAGCTTACTTTGGCAAGTATCAGGGGCTGGAGATCTACGCAGCAGTAGAAAGTACCGGTGGTTATGAGAACAACTGGTTCAGCACCCTTAAAAGCTATCAAAAGGTTTTTAACCTCAAGGTTGCCAGGGTAAATCCGGCGGGTGTTAATTTTAACCGCAGAGCTGGATTGAAGCGGAATGTTACAGATGCTATCAGTGCTTTAAGTATTGCTGAATACCTGATCAATCATCCTGATAATATTAAGTATGATCAGGATGACCAATGGAAATCTCTTTGTCGTCATTGGAATTTTGTTGAAATGCAAAAGCAGCAAAGGGTTCAGACCATTAATCAATTGGAAACAATTTTGTATAGCGCAGATCCGACGTTGATGCGTTTTAAAAAAGACAATTTACCTAATTGGTTACTGGAATTAATTATCCAATGTCCAACGGCGGAGACATTAGCGAAGGCCCGGCCTGAAAAGCTTGCAAAAATCCCTTACCTGTCATTAGCCAGAGCAAAAACTCTGGTAGCAGAAGCGAAACAAAGTATAGCTTCCGCCACAGATAAAAATGCAGAAATTTTGGTTAGTCAAATTGCCCGGCAAATCAAAGCCTTTGATCAGAATATCAAAAGTCAGATGCAATTGATTGAACGGGAACTGACGTGTCCTGAGATTGAACTACTAAAGACATTTAAGGGCATTGATACTGTATCTGCAATTGGTTTATTGCTTGAAATAGAGACCATAGAGCGTTTTCCTGCTGTAAAAGGTTTTAGCTGTTATTATGGATTACATCCCAAGTTTAAGCAAAGCGGAGATAAAGTAATAGGTGTCCGGATGAGTAAACAGGGTAGCAAAAACATGCGAAAGATACTGTTCAACATTGCCAAAGGTGCTATTACTTATAATCCATTAATCACTGCTGTTTATGAGAAAAACTATCTCATGGGATGAAAAAAATGGCTGCTATTGGGGTCTGTATGCACAAAATATTACGAATCATTTATGGGATGCTCAAGAACAAACAAGCATACAACCCCTTAATTGACAAGCAAAACTGTGAAAGATCAAAAGATAAACAACAGGAAAAACAACAACAGGAAAATGCAAACATTGATAAAAGCCGTCGTTACCAGGAATTTGATATAAAAGCACCTATATCAAGAAAACAGACAAAAAAAAGGAGGGAACACGATTTGTCCCAATGTGAAATAACTTCACAAAGTACGGGATCCACATGTTCCTCCAAAACAAAATTATGAAAAATCAACTTATAAACACTTAAAATTAACAACTTTAAGGACCTAATTTTCCCGATTACAAAATGTCAAAGAACTTTATACAATATTCTAAAAAAAAGAAACATTTAACGAAATAACTCTGTGGCTCCTCTGTGTAACTCTGTGTAAGTTCTTCTTTTTATCTTCTTACCCTTGCATTTCCTTTCCAGATGCTCCATACCTGCTCCTCATCGGCAGGCTGACCATAATCTGTAATAACTGTTGTGGCCAAGGCTCCTGTAGCCCAGCCAAACTGGATCCATTTTTCAGACTCCCAGCCTTTTAGAATTGCATACAGCATTCCGCCAACAAATCCGTCGCCTCCGCCAATCCGGTCGAGTACATTTATCTCGCGGGGTTCGACAACATGCCAGTTATTTCCTTCAAGCATGATAGCTCCCCACAGATGCTCGTTTGTACTGATAACCTGTCGAAGTGTTGTAGCAAAAACTGAAGCATTCGGAAATGTTTTTTTCACCCTGTCAATCATCTCTTTGAAACTGTCAATTTTTGATGTAAGATCTTTTCCTCCCTCTTCCGGTCCTTTTATTCCCAGACAAAGCTGAAAATCTTCTTCGTTGCCTACAAGAATATCTGCAAGCCCTGCTATTTCTCTAAAAATATCTGCAAGCTCTTTTTCACGGTTTTTCCAGAATGTAGCGCGGTAATTAAGATCAAAGGAAATACGTGTTCCATGTTTTTTAGCTGCTCTTGCAAGCTCAAGACTGAAGTTGCTTGTTTCGGGTGACAAGGCAGCAATTAATCCGGAAAGATGCAATATCTGAACGCCCTCTTTTCCGAATATACGCTCAAGGTCGAAATCTTTGACATTCAGCGTCCTGCCGACTTCACCTGCACGGTCATTCTGTACCCTGGGTCCGCGTGAACCATATCCGCTGTCGGCAATATTAAACTGGTGTCGATAGCCCCACGGTCCATCCTGCTCGACTTCAACTCCTTCGTACACAATATGACGGCTTGCAAGATTGTCCTTTATCATCCTTGCAATAGGACTATCTTTGACAAAAGTTGTCAAAACTTTTACAGGAAGTCCGAGATATGAAGAAACACTTACAACATTGGATTCAGCGCTTGTAACCTGCATATGAAATGTATCAGCGCAATGAACAGGTTGTCCGTTTAACGGGGTGATACGTACACCCATGCTGGTAGGTACAACGAGCGACCAGGTAAAGTCTTTTTTAAGTTCTATTTTCATGATTTATATTTTTATATAATTATTTGAATATTTTTTAACTATAAACCCACCCCTAGCCCCTCCCAAGGAGGGGATCTTTTATCTTTTATCTTCTACTTCAGTCTTTCCTTCAGTTTCTTCCCTGCCTCTTCGAAACCTGGTTTATTGAGCAGAGCGAACATGTTTTTCTTATAGGCCTCAACTCCCGGTTGGTCGAACGGATTCACATCAAGAATATATCCGCTTACAGCGCATGCCAGTTCAAAGAAATATATCAGCTGTCCGGTATAAAACTCATCAAGCTCGGGGATTTCTATTTTAATGACAGGCACATTACCGTCGTTATGAGCAAGTATAGTTCCTGTTTCAGCATTATGATTAACCTCTGATAGCCGTTTGCCGGCAAGATAATTAAGCTGGTCAGAATCATCTTTCTCCTGCGGGATTGTTATTTTCTTCTTTGGATTTCTGACAGATATAATCGTTTCAAACAGGATCCTCTGTCCCTCCTGGATATACTGTCCAAGTGAATGAAGATCGGTAGTAAAGTCGACGGATGCAGGAAAAATACCTTTTCCTTCTTTACCTTCACTTTCGCCATAAAGCTGTTTCCACCACTCTGAAATATAATGAAGCCTGGATGTAAATCCGACAAGAATTTCGACCGATCTGCCGCCTTGAAGGAGAAGATTTCTGGCAGCTGCATAAACGAGGGAAGGATTTGAAGAGGCATTATGATTCTTCCTGGTAATACCTTCCATTGCCTGAGCACCCTTAACTAAAGATTTGATATCCAATCCGCTAATTGCAACAGGCAGAAGTCCGACAGGGGTGAGGACTGAATAACGTCCGCCTATATTGTCAGGAATAACAAATGTTTCATATCCGTTTATATCAGCAAGCGTCTTTAATGCTCCTTTTGAACTGTCAGTAATCGCAATAATCCTGTCGGCAGCCTGTACTTTGCCGACTTTTCTTTCAAGATGATCCTTGAGAATCCTGAAAGCAATTGCAGGTTCAGTCGTCGTTCCTGATTTGGAGATAACAACAATTGAATAATTTCTTCCTTCGAGAATTTCAAGAAGGTCAGACATATAATCTTCACAGATATTTTGTCCTGCAAAAAGTATTTCATGATGTTTGGTCTTCTGCAGGGAAGTAAATGAATGAGAAAGAGCCTCGATAACGGCTTTTGCACCAAGGTATGAACCTCCGATACCAATAACCACGGTGGTATCTGAAACAGATCTCAGGTGTTTCGCAGTTTTTTCTATCCTGTCGAACTGCTGAATTACATCATCAGGAAGGGAAAGCCATCCGAGAAAATCACTTCCTGCACCTGTTCCTGCGTTAATCGATTCGAGATGCCTGACAGATTGCTGTGCCAGAGCTATAACCTCTTCATAGGAAATAAAGCTGGCGGCATTTTTGAGACTTATGCTTAAATTTTCTTTCATTTTATAAAGTTTTCAGAATTCACTCTTGATTATACAAAAATAAAAAAAAACCGGCAGGAGCAACCCTGCCGGCTTGTAATAATGTTGAAAATATATGTTTTAAAGAAGCTACTTTTTATTTACTCCACCTGCGCTGGAAGTATGTGCATCAACATTTTTTGGATCACCCTTGTAATTCACATCGCCTGCACTTGAAGCATCTGTCCTGAGCTTTTCTGTGACATAAATATCTGCATCTCCTGCGCTTGAAACTGAAATATCAGCCTCTTTAACCTTAAACTCGTAAGCATTCAGATCACCTGCACTGCTTAGATCGGCATTCAGCTTATCAGCTTCACCGGTCATTGAAAGATCACCAGAGCTGCTTATATCGAGATCAACAGTTTTTGCATACAGTTCCAATTTGATATCACCTGCACTAGTGCATGATATCCTGAGATTTTCAGATTTAACCGGAGTCACACCAAATAAATCACCTGCACTGGTACAGCTCAGCGAAGTGATATCCTTCATAGTCACATTTACCCTTTTCTTTTCCGCTTCACGGATATTTACATCAGTATAAACATTCAGAATTCCATTTTTGACCTCAGTTTTGATGTACTCATGAAGGTTTTCATCAGCTTCAACTTCAACACTGATCTTATCACCCTGTGAAAGGAAAACATCAATGGTGCTGCCAACGTCAATTCCCGTGAATGCTTCAGTACTTCTTTCTTTTTTTACAACATTCTTGTTCCCGTAAACAGTTTTACGGATCTGCCCGTCAATGCATCCGGATATGCTCATGCAAAGAACCAGGATCATTAAATACTTCAGATTTTTCATTTTCTTCCTTATTGATTTTTTACTTCTTCCTGCTCAAAGACAGGAGAAAAAATGATTTGTTGCATTATATCATAGAAATTTTATCCGGAGAATTTATTTAAAATGTAATAATGATGCAGCAATCAGGCAGAATAAGTTTGTATCTTAGTCATTGAACCGGCAAATAATTTTAACGATGAAGAAAAACATACTATTGCTGAGCTTATTTTTACAAGCGGTAATAATTTGTAATGCTCAGTCAGACAATGAGTTAAAGCTTTGGTTTAAAAAACCTGCTGCTGTGTGGGAGGAAGCGCTTCCGATTGGCAACGGCCGCCTTGGCGCAATGATATTCGGAGCCCCTGCTGTTGACCATATTCAGTTTAATGAAGAAACACTATGGGCAGGCGAACCTCATGATTATTCACATAAGGGGGCTTATAAATATCTTGACGAAATACGTGAGCTTTTATGGCAGGGTAAACAAAAAGAAGCTGAAGATCTGGCTTCGGAACAATTTATGAGTGTCCCGCTGCGGCAGCAAAAATACCAGCCTTTCGGAGATGTATGGCTCAGTTTTCCCGGACATAACAGTGTCAAACATTATCGCAGAGAACTTGATATTTCTGAAGCGGTATGCAGAACCACATATATGATCAGCGATACAACCTTTACCAGGGAATATATTGCCAGCTACCCGGATAATGTGATTGCTGTTGAATTGACTTCAGATAAGAAAAAGGCTTTGACCTTTGACATATTGCTGACAGCTGTTCATGAAGGTTCTTCGGTAATTGCTACAAGTGACGGATTTATGGACCTAAATGTAAAAGTGAAGGATGGCGTTCTTAAAGGAACGGCAATGCTCAAAATCACAACATCAGGAGGAACTGTGTCAGCACTGGGAAACAGGTTACATGTCGAAAAGGCTAATAAGGCAGTGATATGGCTTGTTGCAGCGACAAGTTTTATCAACCCGAAAAATGTTTCAGGAGATCCTTCATTGCTTTGTTCAAAATATCTTTCCGATCTCGGAAAGAAATCATTTAAGCAATTAAAGAAAAAGCATATTGCTGATTATCTGAAATATTTCAACCGGTTCTCGATTAATCTTGGTACAAAAGGAAATGAGAATCTTCCAACAGATGAAAGAATAAGAGCAATTAATGATAAAATGGATAACTCCCTGGCAGCTTTATATGTTCAATATGGACGATACCTGATGTTATCATCAAGTCGCCAGGGAACCTATCCTGCAAATCTGCAGGGTATCTGGAACGACAAGATAGACCCTGCATGGGATAGTAAATACACGGTGAACATAAATACTGAAATGAATTATTATCCTGTTGAGGTTCTGAACGTTGCAGAATGTCATGATGCACTTTTCAGAATGATTAAAGAGGTTATTCCGTCAGGAGAAAAAGTTGCCAGAGAGCATTATAACGCCAGGGGCTGGGTTTTGCATCACAACACTGATCTGTGGCGGGGAGCAGCTCCGATCAATGCATCAAATCATGGAATATGGGTTTCGGGCAGCGGCTGGATGGCACATCACTTCTGGGAGCATTATCTTTTCAGCCGCGATAAAACTTTTTTAGCTTCCACTGCATGGCCAGTAATGAAAGGTGCAGCAATGTTTTATGTCGATTTTCTTGTTGCTGATCCGAAGAGTGGCTGGCTGGTTTCGGCACCATCAAATTCACCGGAAAACGGAGGGCTGGTTTCAGGTCCCACAATGGATCATGAGATAATCAAGAGCCTCTTCAAAGCATGCATTGAAGCCTCCTCGATATTAAACAAAGATTTGTCGTTTGCAGATACTTTAAAGCAGATGCTGCCGAAAATTGCACCTTATCAGATCGGGCGATTCGGTCAGCTGCAGGAGTGGCTTGAAGATATTGATAATCCTGAAAATAAGCACAGACATATTTCTCATTTATGGGGGGTTCATCCCGGGAAGGAGATAAACTGGAAAGAGACGCCTGATCTGATGGAAGCTGCAAAAAAATCGCTGATAGCCCGCGGTGATGAGCGAACAGGCTGGAGCCTGGCATGGAAGATTAACTTCTGGGCGAGATTCAGGGATGGAAACCATGCCTGGAAAATGGTTCAGATGTTATTAAGACCCCAGGGGCAGGCTACAGCTGCAGCAACCGGAGGAGGATCTTCAGGTGGAGGCTCATATCCTAATCTGTTTGATGCACATCCGCCATTCCAGATTGATGGCAACTTCGGTGGAGCTGCAGGTATTGCCGAAATGCTTTTACAAAGCCATCTGAATGAGATAGATATTCTGCCTGCCTTACCTGACGGCATCCCTGACGGACATGTAAAAGGAATCCGTGCACGTGACGGATTCGAGCTGGAATTTTCATGGACAGGAGGGAAGCTTATTTCTCTGAAAGTGTTATCCAAAGCAGGTTATCCTTTAACATTAAGTTACAAGGACAAAACTTTCTCATCCCCT
>JAPLEC010000362.1 GCA_026391515.1 Bacteroidia bacterium
CAAGAGGATTTTTTACCCAAATTGGGACTTTAATAAGTGATGGGCCATTGATATTTTCTCCATCGCCTGCAGGAAGCATTTCAGGCCTGATAATAGGATTTACAGAAAATCTTTCAGCTACTATTTCCTGCCCGTAGCCAGGCTTATTAAAAGCAAAAATAATGGCAAATAGTAGCAATCCAATTGTCCTGATTTTACATGAAATCTTAAATAAATTTGACAGGCACATATTTGAATACTATTTTCTTATTTTTTCACTTTCCTGATCTTACCAACATGCCTGCCGGTTCCATCACCTGTATCCACATATCCGCCTGCCGGGTTTAACCGATCAAGATCCGCCTGAAGACTTTTACGGGCAGCAACAACATCGGGGTTTTTTGTATCGGCCGGAACGGGTATTTCTTCGAAAGGAGCTTTACTCATGTCAAATAATTCTCCTGATTGATTAAGTTTCCAGTCAGAATTCCTTACGTAGTAATTGTTTGCAAGCTGAACAAAGATTGATGAACGCGGATTTCCCTTCTGGCCATGTATCTGAGCGTTGAAGCTCTGACCATCAATAATTTTATCTTTAGGAAGGTCTGCTCCGGCAATTTCAGCAAATGTGGGGACAAAATCGACTGCACTTATCAAATCATGAGAAATTTTGCCAATCGGTGTTACACCCGGCCAGTAAACTATCAATGGTTCCAGACTTCCACCTTCAAGCATCGTACCTTTTTGACCGATCAGCCTCCGTCCGCCGATGGTTGCACGGGCAGCATGACCTGCTGCGGTGCCGTTATCGCCAAAGAAAACGAGAATTGTGTTATCGGCCAGCTTCAGCTTTTCCAGCTCGGCAACAAGCTTGCCTACAAGCTTGTCCATATAGGATATATTATCTGCATAAATATCCTTGCTATCTGCTTTGCTGTCGGGAGTAGGAAGTATTTCAGCATGAACATGCGATAATGAATAATAGATATAAAAGGGTTGATCCTTATGCTTAGCCATAAAATCAACCAGATCTTTATGCATCATATCTGGCATGTATTCATTGTCTTTCAAATCCTTTAATTTGCCATCCACCAGATAGGTTTTTCCTTTTTGCTGGGTATTCCAGTATATTCCGCTACCCTGGAATTTGAGGTAATGGTCAAAGCCAAAATCTGAAGGATTTAAAGGAAGCTGACCCCATTTGCCAATAGAGGCTGTTATATAACCGGCTTTTTTCAAATAGGTCGGCATCATGATCTCCTCTGATGGCTTCATCAGACCGGTTGCATCCTGATTTGTGGCACCTGTACGAAATACATGGCGCCCGGTAAGGATAGTTGCACGGGAGGGACCGCTTAAGGGTGCCGTATAAGCATTGATAAAACGGATTCCCTGACTAGCCAGTTTGTCGATATTGGGAGTTCGGTAATTGTCAGCGCCATAACAACGGACATCTCCAATTCCAAGGTCATCGGCAAGAATGAAGATAATATTTGGTTTTCTGGCCTGACTCTGCTGAGCGTTTGAAACCGACGGATTAACAAGGGCTCCTGCTAATGTAATAGACGATATTGCTATTGATCTGAAATTTCCGGATGATAAATTATATTTTAATGTTTTCATATTTTATATTGTATGAATTACAACCATTCAAATCAGTCAGGATGTTTTTTCATTTACTCCTTTTTTGGAGGGAAATCTTCTGGTTTTCAAGGAAACTGATCATTTTTTCATTCATGTCTTTTGCCACAGCAGCATATTCTTTATCATCTGCAACATTTACTGTTTCATCCGGATCTTTCAAATAATCATACAATTCAGTCGCAACTACGAGTTCTTTACTATACGACTTGTTGCTTCTGAAACTATCTTTTATCCATATTGTATACCTGTATTGTCCCGTACGTATTGAATACCCCATATATTCTCCATTTGACCATCCCAGCCTTCCGGTCTCTATTTTATTTGCCGGCCTGGGATATTGGCTTACAGAAAACTCTTTTACATTAACTTTTGGGTCTTTCATTACCGGAACAAGGCTTTTACCGTCGAGGTGAGCCGGAATTATAACACCGGCCAGATCGCAGAGAGTGGGGAAAATGTCAATGAATTCAGTTGGTGAATCAGTTTTTGAAGGCTTTATCCATGGCGCTGAAATGATTAGTGGGGCATGGGTTGCCTGCTCAAAGTTTGTATGCTTGCACCAGAGGTTATGATCGCCAAGATGCCAGCCATGGTCGCCCCAGAGAACAATGATGGTATTTTCCAGCACTCCCAGTGAATCAAGAGCATCCAAAAGGATACAAATCTGGGCATCGGTATACGATGTTGCCGCATAATATCCGTGAATAAGCTCTTTTTGTTTATCCAATGGCAGATCAAGTCCGGCTTTCTGATCCGAAAATGAAGATATTAGCGGAATATCCGAATAGGCATATAATTCAGCTGCAGTATGATATGCAATTACAGGTCCGTTTTTGGCCTGTTCACGGAAGGCAGCAAGAGGCATTTCTTCGCGATTGTACATATCCCAGTATTTCTTAGGCGCAACAAACGGCAGATGAGGTTTCAAAAATCCCACAGCAAAGAAAAATGGTTTATCAGATTTTGATAACTGAATGATAATATCTCTGGCATAAAGCGCATTGGCTCCGTCGTTATAGGCGTTATCCGGAACATCGGCACATTCGACAGAAGGTTTGATAAATTTTGAGATGTAATCTGTAAGCTCAGTGCCTTTCAACCCTTTACTTTGTCCTTCTGTCCTGTATTTTTTGAATAGCGCCTTTGTTTCCGGAAGCTGATAACCTGATTCAGGTTTCCCGGTTTTTGCAGGAAAATATTTATCAGAATTTTTATAATATGGAACACTCCAGGATGGCCCATCCAGGTCTTTGTCAACACATCTTGAATCATAAATTTTCCCAATCCCCTGAGTTGAGTAACCCTGACTGATAAAATATTGGGGCAGACTCAGTATATCGGGATTTACGTCGCGCATCAGAGTTTTAAGATCCCAGACGCCTGTATAATCAGGGCGCATCCCGGTCATCAGGCTTGCGCGCGTGGGCCCTGAAACAGCCTGCTGGCAATAGTTTTGCAAAAACACCGTTCCTCTTTTTGCCAGCCAGTCGATGTTAGGGGTTTTAACCAGTTTGTTGCCATAACAACCAAGAATCGGCTTCAGATCGTCTACTGCAATGAATAAAACATTTGGTTTGGTACTTTTCTCTGAATTTTTAACCACTTTATTTGCATATGAAGGATAGGCAGTCAGCCCCAGCATAGCCATGGCAAGATATTTTTTTGAGATACAATGTTTGCCATTCATTACCGAAGTATTAATGTTTTATTATTTTCTCAAAACTACAATTATAAATTCAAAATGACATATAGGCCTCCGATTATAGTATACTGGTAAAATTGCTTAATTATCCAAAACCTGGCGTAAACTTGGCGCATAAAAAAAGACACCTACAATTTGAGATTGTAAGTGTCTGATTTTCATTGTGGGCCCAGCTGGGATCAGGGCCGAGCGTTAAGAAAATGCCCTGTGGGCATTTTTAGCGAAGGAGCCAGATTGCCGCGGGGGTTCGATCCCAGCGAGAAATGGAAAAGGCAGTCGAAGGACTGCCTGCGCGTGGGCCCAGCTGGGATCGAACCAGCGACCCCCTGATTATGAGTCAGGTGCTCTAACCATCTGAGCTATGGGCCCTAAAAACGGACTGCAATATTATATATTTACAGCTAATTATGCAAGAACCTGAAAAAAGAATATCCGCTACTTTTCCTTTCTTAAATGCGACATCAACACATTTACAGCCTCATCCATATCCTGACCAAAAGTGAGGATGCCTGCCCTGTCACCGGCCATAATTATTATTCTTTTTTCAATTACATCCGATTCGGAAAAAAGCCTGAAAATATCTTTTGCCAGGCCTGTTGTACCATAATCCATCGAAGGATTCGTTGTAGGAACTTTGTAAATCAATTCATTCCAGAGATCAATACTGTGAACATGTACAACAGCATTTGCCCCCGGATCGGCCAGGTAAATAGCAGCATGCGTCAGAGATTCCGAAGAAGCTTTCAAGGGGCCGACACATTGAACAGCATTATCATCAATATTAAAAGAGTTGACCTTAACATAATGTCCGGGTTCAAGCTCGGGGATCTCACCGGTGGCGGAGCCCGTTATAAAAAACTGATTTCCTCCCCTGATCCGTAAGCTCAAATTGCCAAATCCCACGCCATTTTCATAAGCTCCTATGAGGTCCATGTTATAAAGTATTTCCCGCCAGTAATTTATTATTTCATACTGATCGTCAGAAATAACAGAACCTGACTGACTCCAGTGACAGTTGAATTTTACTACCCCTTCCATGTCATTTAAAATTATCTGAGAACATTTTAATTATTTCTTTTTCATTAGGCTTACAAATACCCTTTTCTGTAATTAAACCCGTAATATATTTTGCCGGTGTAACATCAAATCCAAAGTTAGCAGCTTTAGTGTTATCCGGACAAATACGAACAGATTCTATTTTCCCGCCCGCAATGCCCGAAATAGTTGTAACCTCCTCCGGATCACGCTCTTCGACAGGTATTTCAACTATGCCATCATTTATTTTAAGGTCAAATGATGTTGACGGAAATACTGAGTAAAAAGGAATTTTGTTATCAAATGCCGCCAGCGCTTTAAGGTATGTTCCGATCTTATTCGCCACATCTCCTTTCCGGGTTGCACGGTCGCAACCGACAAAAACAAGATCGACCATACCATGCTGCATCAAATGACCGCCGGTATTGTCTGAAATAAGTGTATAAGGAACACCAGCCTGGCCTAATTCCCATGTCGTCAGCCTGGCGCCCTGGTTTCTTGGACGGGTTTCATCGACCCACACATGAACAGGAATGCCTTCATCGTGAGCAAAATAAACAGGAGCTGTAACAGTCCCGTAATCAATACATGCCAGCCAGCCGGCATTGCAGTGAGTAAGAATATTGACCGGTTCTCCTTTCTTTTTTTTACTTACTTTTTTAATAAGAGATAATCCGTGTTTCCCGATCTGCCTGCAATTTTCCTTTTCCTTTTCGCAAATCTCCACAGCAGCGTTTAATGCTGTATCGGATAAAAATTTTACCGAAAAGCTGTAATTCAGCTTTTTCATCACATAATTTATTGCCCACGAGAGATTTATCGCAGTCGGCCGGCATGAAGCAAGATATCTTGCCGCATTTTCAAGATGAAGACGAATATTTGTTGCCGGACCTATTTCAAGCGTTGCAAGATAGATTCCAAATGCTCCTGCTGCACCAATAAGAGGAGCTCCCCTGATTGTCATGTCTTTAATTGCAAAATAAACATCGTCAACAGAACGAAGGTCCCTGATCTCAAAAAAAAATGGCAATTTTTGCTGATCTATTACTCTGATTATTGTAGGGTCAGATTCATCAAGCCAGATACTCTGATAATTTTTATCGCCGACCAGCATTAATATGAACTTACCGTTTATAAAAATAGTCAATATCAAAAATACAAAATTTCGAAGGATATTCTTTTAATTGAGTATCAGCAATCATGAATAATGTGAAGAATGAACAGATCAAATTTTTATTAAATAACCTGATTTAAAATTTTAAAATTCCTCATTACTCCGCCAACTGGCGGACGAGGAATCTCTGTCAAAATTATGATATATTCTTAACACTCATTTTGTTTTAAAATAGATTATCAATCGGATACATGACGATTGAGAGCTGAACATCTTTTCGAATTTTCGACCAAAAAATTCGAATATTTTGAACTGAATAATTTATATTATAAATTTGTAAACAATAATTCTAAACCCCCAATAACGAGATATATGATTAATAAAGAGGAATTTAGAAAGAAGATCATAATTACTGCAGGACAGATTTTCAGCCATTACGGGTTTAAAAAAACCACCATGGATGAAATTGCCAGTGCCCTTAAAATGGGTAAAAGTTCTATTTATTACTATTTTGAAAGCAAGGAAGAAATATTTGAAGCAGTTGTATTATATGAAGCCAATTTACTTAGAAATGAGCTTACTACAACGATAAAATCGGTTGAATCACCTGTCGAAAAAATCAGAAATTATGTTTTTGTCAGAATGAAATCGTTCGAAAAACTGTCGAACTATTATAATGCGATCTTTGATAAGAACCTTGATCATTTTGAATTTATTGAAAATATTCGTGCAAAATATGACCGTGAGGAGCTTGCTATATTAAGATTATTACTTTATCACGGAGCACGAAAAAAAGTCTTTAATGTAACGAACAGCGAATATACAGCACTGGCAGTTCAAACGACCCTTAAAGGATTAGAAGTTCCACTGTTCTGGAAGAAAAAAGAGCTTCATCTTGAAGACAGGCTGAATGCAATTCTGGATGTACTTTTTAACGGAATTCTGAAGAAATAGATCACTTTTTTATTTCAGCTCTTACTTCATCTCTCAGGCTCACATACAGCCATAAGAATCCAAAAGCAATAAAAGGAATACTTAATTTTTGACCATAATTTAAAAGCATACCTTTTTCAGCAGGAACCTGAACTTCTTTTAAAAATTCAATAAAAAAGCGGGCAACAAAAATAAGTATCAAAGTGAGGCTTATCATGAGACCCTGGATATGCCGGCCTTTTTTTCTCCAGTAAATCCAAAACAGAAGAAAAAATATGAAGAGATAAGCGAGCGCCTCATAAATCTGAGTTGGATGTTTAGGTACATGTTCTCCAGCGCGCAGAAAAACAAAACCCCAGGGAACTGTTGTTTCCACCCCATAAATTTCAGAGTTCATCAGGTTCCCCATCCTGATAAAAAAGCCCGATAACGCGACTACAATCGCAATACGGTCTATTATCCAGTCATAATCTTTCTTCTCTTTAATTGCAAAGAAGCCCAGCGCCACTAAAATACCAAGTGCAGCACCGTGGCTTGCCAATCCTCCTTCCCAGATCTTTAAAATCTTGAGAGGATGTGCGTCATAGTATTCAGGCTCGTAGAAAAAGCAATGCCCAAGCCTTGCACCAACAACAACACCGATAACCATATAAATAGTTAGCTTATCGAGAACTGCCTCACCAAGATTTTCATTTTTAAAGATTTTATTCAGTATAATGTATCCAAAAAGAAATGATGAGGCGAAAAGCAAACCATACCATCTGACGGCGAACGACCCTATGCGGAAGATTTCAGGATTAACGTCCCAGGGAATAATTAATAGATGCATGTTAAGAAAGATAATATGATCGCCAAAGGTAGAAAATAAGTAATAAACAGAGTGCCAAATGTGGGCTAAAATTTAGAGTGACTAAAGTTAATGCAGCTGATAGATTGCAGCGAAACAAAAATGATGTAAGTTTGTAATTCACAAAATCGAATTGCTTTAATGAACTCAGGCAAGTCAAGCCATACAATCGTTGATCTACTTGTATTAATCCTGATTGCAGGGTGTGCGAAAATAGCCTCACCAACCGGAGGGCCGAAAGATTTGGACCCGCCGGAAATAGTGAAAAGCAATCCGGTCAATGGTGTAACAAATTTCAAAGGGGACAAAATTGTTATAACCTTTAATGAGTTTGTTATCCTTGATAAGATAAATGAGAAATTCATGGTTTCACCGCCTATGAAAAAGAAACCGCAAATTTCTTTGAAAGGGAAAAGTGTGATTATTGAATACGACGAAAAACTCAAAGACAGTACCACATATACATTTTATTTTCAGGATGCAATAAGAGACCTGAATGAATCAAACCCAATTGACAATTACCAGTTTGTTTTTTCAACAGGTCCGGTAGTTGACTCCCTGTCTGTCACCGGAAATGTTTATAATGGTTTTAGTCTGGATCCTCCTGAAGAAGCGCTGGTTTTACTTTACAGGGAGCTTGAAGACACAGCTGTTATAAAACAGCTTCCTGCGTATATTTCAAGGGTCGATAAAAAAGGATACTTCCGTATCGACAATATCAAAGAAGGCGTATACAGACTATATGCACTGAAAGATGCAGACAACAGCAAGAATTTTAATCTTGCTGATGAAGAATTTGCATTCATGAATACTCCGATTGAAATAACCGCTGAAAATAATTTTCTGCCAATAGTGAAAGATACTGTAAAAGTGAAAAAACCATTGACAAAAGAACAAAAAGAAATTGCTGATACTGTCATAAAAAAAGGAGAATATCAGCTCATTTTATACAAACCTGAAAAGAAATTGCACTATCTTACCTCTTCACCGAGAAGCCTGCAATACAAATTAGTCTATACTCTCTCTTTACCGCCAGATTCTCTAGGTTTTAATTTCTCAATTCCAGGATCTGATACAAATTCGTATTTTATTGAGCACAGCAAAGAAAATGACACTATTCAGATCTGGCTGACCGACAGCACTTTATACTCTAAGCCGCAAATAAGTTCTTTAGTCTGGTATCCATTTACTGATTCAACGGGAAACATCATTTTAAAACAGGATACAATCCTGATGCGATTTATAATACCACGTGCTACCAGGGCACGGGTCAAACCGGCAGCGTTCAAAGTAAACACACCTTTTACGGCAGGAGCATTAATACCGGGGCAACAAATATTAATTAAATCCCAAACACCTTTAAGAGCTCCGGATACATCAAAAATCAGGTTATACCAAATAGTCGATTCAATAAAAATCAAAACGCCGTTCACTATTGAAAAAGACAAAAAAAATTCATGTACATTAATTTTATCGGCAAAATTAATTCAGGGGAAAACCTATCTTTTTATTGCAGATTCTACTGCATTCGGGAATATTTACGGTCAACAGGCAGATTCAACCGGATCTAAGTTTGTTGTAAGGAATAATGATACTTTTGGCAAGCTGACATTAAATATTAATAACTATGAAGGCAACCGTATTATTCAGCTTTTAACAAATGAGGAAAAGCTTGTCAGGGAAACAAAAATGGACAAAGACGGGAAAATAATATTTCCTTTATTGAATCAGGGTACATACAAGTTGCGGGTAATTTATGATATCAATAATGATGGTAAATGGACAACAGGAGATTTTGCTTCAGGCAGACAACCGGAGCCGGTCTCTTTTTTACCTAAAAGAATACTTATAAAAGAAAACTGGGAATTGGACGAGGACTGGGATATAGGAGAAAAAAACATTAAAAAATTCAAAATAGAGCCCACAAAAAGACCGGGCAGATAATAATAATTTAAATCTTTAATAATATGAAAAAAGTAGTTGCTGGTGTCGACATTGGCGGAACAAATACCAGGTTCGGCCTTGTAGACGAAAAAGGCAAGGTATTGTCTGAAAACAGTTTTAATACAACAGATTATCCAAAGATCGAAGATTTTGTGGGGGCGTTGGTTGTTACAATTAAAAAACTAATGTCCGGCAAGAAAGATTATAAGCTGATCGGCATTGGAATAGGAGCACCTGATGCAAATTATCACAGAGGGACAATTGAACATGCCCCAAACCTTGCATGGAAGGGAATTGTTCCCCTGGCCGATCTTATAAAAAAGAAAATTAATATACCCGTAGTTGTGACAAATGATGCAAATGCCGCCGCAATGGGAGAAATGATCTTTGGCGGGGCAAAGAAGATGAAAGATTTTATCGTCCTGACTCTTGGCACAGGCCTTGGAAGCGGTATAGTTATTAACGGGGAAATGGTTTACGGACATACAGGTTTTGCCGGTGAGCTTGGACACATGATCGTTGTCCCCGGCGGTCGTGAATGTGGCTGCGGAAGAAAAGGATGCCTCGAAACCTATGCTTCAGCAACCGGATTGGTGAGAACGGTTCAATACCTGCTTAGCGAAATGAGAGACGAAAGCCCGCTGAGGGATATTCCGCCTTCAAAGCTCACCTCAAAGAAAATTGCTGAAGCTGCTGCTAAAAAAGATCCGATAGCAGTCAGGGCAATGAACGAAACAGCCGAAATCCTAGGATTCGGGATTATTAATTCAATTGTCTTCTCAAGCCCTGAAGCAATATTCCTGTTCGGCGGACTTGCACAAGCAGGAGAGATGCTGTTTGCTCCGGTAAGGAAATATCTCGAAAAAAATAACTATGTCCTTATGAAAGGGACAGTTAAGATACTTCCTTCAGGCATTTCTGAAAGCAAAGGAGCTGTTATGGGATCAGCTGCTCTTATCTGGAACGAATTGAAGGGAAAGTAACACTCAACACCCTAAACGGGTCTTAAATGCTCCCAAACCCTCCCGCTTCGCTGAAGCTACGCGGGACAAGCTCTAAAGGAGGCTTCAATTAAGTAGAAATAATTAAGATTCCTTCAGGGGATTCAGGGGCCAGAAAAAAGGAGTTACAAAATTATAATCTTTTTGGTTCGTTCAGTTCAGAAACAATACGAAACAGATGATGAAAACACTGAATGTCAGGAAAATAGAATTTGCATCTGAATATCCGACCCTGGAAGAAATCTCAAAAAAATTTGATGAACTTAACATCAGAAATCAAATTAGTAAGATTAACTGGAAAGATTTTGAATATAAACCTGAAGTAACATTTTCAGTCGGGTATACCGAAAAAGAGCTGCTTCTGAAATATTATGTTACCGAACAATACTTCAAAGCAGAAAAAACGGAATCAAATCAAATGGTCTGTGAAGATTCCTGTGTTGAGTTCTTTGTATCACCATGCGATGACGGGGTCTATTATAATTTTGAATTTAACGGAATAGGAACATGTCTCCTTGGAACAGGAACAAGACGGGAAAACAGCACAAAGACAGATCCTGAAATCATAGCAAAGATCAGGAGAGTGGCATCTGCAGGTGAAAAGCCTGTCAAAGAGACAAAAGGTAAATTTTCATGGACAATAACTATAGCAATTCCATTGGATGTATTTTTTCACCATGGAATAGAAGAATTAAAAGGGCAGACGTTCAGGGCTAATTTTTATAAATGTGGAGATAAACTTT
>JAPLEC010000398.1 GCA_026391515.1 Bacteroidia bacterium
ATTGATCGCCGCTTCAACCTGCTGAGGATCAGAAACATCGAATTTAAAAAGTTCTCCTGATCCACCGGCTTGTTTTATCATTTCGAGCGTTTGCTTAGCTTCAGCTTCGTTTGACTTGTAATTAACAAGAATATGATATCCCAATGAAACCAGTTTAACGGATATTGCCCTTCCTATTCCTCTCGAACCACCTGTAACTAATGCATATCTCATTATAAATCAGATCATTAACTAATTAATCTAATACATCAATAAATTGGCTGCAAAGGTAATCTTTAATTTCTTTTATTTCTAAGTATTTAATAGTATCCTCTTTAAATTTTGGTACTAAATTCCTGATTTGTGTATAAGTTCTTCTTGTCAAAGAAGCCAGCTTGTCTGTAATTTTCAGATAATCAATTGCCTGAACCAGGCTGAGCATTTCTATCGCCAGAACCTGATAAGTATTATCAATTACCCGTTTTGTCAGCAATGCTGAATTTGTCCCCATGCTTACAATATCCTGATTGTCATTATTATTAGGAATGCTGTGAAGGTAATTGGGATATGAAAGTGATTGATTTTCAGCAACAGTGGAAGTAGCCGTAAACTGTGCTCCCTGCATTCCGAAGTTTACTCCAAGCTTGCCCAGGTTGACAAAGGGCGGTAATAAACCGTTAAGCTTATCATTCATAAGATAATTTATCTGTCTGTCGAGGAGTAAGGAGAGTTTTGTAATACTGATCTTCACCTTATCCATTTCAAAAGAGATGTAATCTCCATGGAAATTTCCTCCGTGATAAATATTCTTGAATTCATCATTTATTACCGGATTGTCGCACGATGAATTTGCCTCGTCTAACAGTATTTTCTCTGATTGCTTCAGGGTATCAAGAACAGGGCCAAGGATTTGAGGAACACAACGAATGGAATAATATTCCTGGACCCTATCGTCCATTATATATTTATTGTTATGATTATGGTTGTAAAAATGTTCCTCTCTTTTGCGGATGAGCTTGCTGCCTGAGAGGATTTTACGGATTGTCGAGGCAACACTGTTTTGTCCCTGATGCCGCTTAACCTGATTAAGCTCCTTTGAAAAACTATCGTTAAATGAACGAACTATTTCATTTATCATTGCTGAAGCCAGGAGCGCCCATGAAAGCAGGTTCCTGGCATGTATAAGATTTACAATCCCCGTACCGGTCATGAAACACGTTCCGTTAATCAGCGATAATCCTTCACGAATATGAACCGAGACCGGTTTAAGATTATTTTCAGATAAGGCTGCACTTGCCGGAACAATCTTATTTTTATAATGTACGTCCCCCTCGCCTATTAATGCAAGTGCAATATGGGCAAGCTGTACAAGGTCGCCGCTGGCTCCAACGCCTCCATGCTCAGGCACAACAGGTGTTATTCTCTTGTTTATCAGCTCCTTAATTAATTCTGTCACCTCAGGATGAATACCTGAATGTCCCTGTAGAAAATTATTCAACAATACGATCATTGCGGAACGGACATAAAGCTCATCAACGGGTTGTCCGCATCCTGATGCATGACTCCTTATAGCATTGTACTGGAGTTTGACACGGTCTGCCTCATCGATCCTGTACTGAGCCATTGGCCCCAGTCCGGTGTTTATGCCATAGATTATTTTGTCGTGATAAAAAGATTGAAGAAAATCGAAATTCTTTGTTATTTTTTTCTTCCCGGATTCACTGATTTCTATTTTTTCACCGCCATATAAAACCTGCTGAAAATCTTCAGTGGTTATAATGCGTTCACCAAGCTTAAGCATTCTAAAAAACTTATTATGAGAGATTAATATAGTTAAAAAGGTCAGTTTAAATTAGCGTGCAAAATAAAAAAAACAAATTACTCAGCAAAATGTTTTCGAAATAACCTGTGTTTTTTTTGTTCTAATTTTTCATTAACTTGCCGTTTATCAAAAAAATATTGATATGATTATTTCATCAATACGCCATTAATCCCTGTTTATGTAAAGAAAGATTATTATTATTCAACTGATTATATTCAAAATATTAAACCTTCACCTATGAAAACAAGTTCAATAAAATCCAAATTCTCCTTCATTTCAGGAAGACTTATTTTATGGTCTGTAATGTTATTTTGCTTCGTTGAACAGCCAGTTAAAGCCCAGGATATGAAAAAGTTTGCATTCGGTCCCGGGATAGGTATTGGCATTGGGTTTTTTAATCCGGACGGAGTAAATGAATATATCAATTATACTCTGAGTGAGTACATAACTACCAATGCCAACCTCTACATGTACGAAGAGGTAAAAGCATTCCTGAATTTTAAAACGAGGTGGTTCGATGTAGTACCTATGGTTGAATATGCCATTGGACCTAAAGTTGTTGTCGGAGCTGATGAAACCTTTTTCTTTAACCGCCTTTCACCGGGTGTTACCGCAGATTTTTTTATCCCCATGGGAATGTCTGGCAAATATGCCTTCTTTTTAGGCGGAGGTGCCCAATATCACATGATGACTTTTGAGGGATACAAAGCAGAGACTCTTGGTTACAGATTTCAGCTGGGCTTTGACCTGCAGTTCGGTTCGTTTAACCTGCAACCTACTCTCTATTATAACCTGGCAAATGCTAAGGATGTAATTTCTGAGAATACAGAAAATCGAGATTTAAATTATACAGGAGGAGGTTTTAGCATTAACATGTCATTCCATAAACCTGTTGGTCATTAAAAGCAATTACGAGGAGATACTTATTCAGTATTTCGATCGATTTTTATAAAAATGAATTTCGTAAATCAATAATAATATAGAGATTCCTCGTCCGCCAGTTGGCGGACTCGGAATGACAAGGTATTTTAGGTGACAAGGGTGGAACAGAGGAGATTTGCCTGTGCAAATCTCCTCTGTTCCACCCCCCCTGAAAAAAATGAGCTGTCATTCCGAATGAATCCGCCGACTGGCGGAGAAATGAGGAATCTTAAACTTTAATTACAGGTTGTTTAATAAATAAACTGGTTTGGTGATTATCCACTATTATTCATGATTGCAACACTCATATTAACAAACAGAAGTATTAAGCGGGGATGAAATACTGTGTAATAATTCCAACATACAACAACGATAAAACACTTGAAGCGATTATATCTGAAGTCATTAAAATCACGAAAGATATAATTATCGTTAATGATGGTTCTACTGACAACACATCCCTGATACTGCAAAAATTCAGCGCTCTGAAAATCATTTCCTATAAACCCAACAAGGGCAAGGGATTTGCCATTAAAAAGGGATTTGAAGCAGCTGTTGCTGACGGATTTAACTATGCCATAACGATTGATTCAGATGGTCAGCATTTTCCGTCCGATATTTCGAATTTCATCAATAAGATTAATGAAGAACCTGATAGTCTGATAGTTGGCTCTCGTACCCTGGATCCTGCCAGGATTTCAAAGGGAAGCAGTTTTGCCAACCGGTTCTCCAATTTCTGGTTCAGGTTTCTTACCGGAATAAAGTTGCAGGATACGCAGACAGGCTTCAGGTTGTATCCTCTTGATCAGATAAATGGAATGAGATTCTTTACAAATAAGTACGAGTTTGAGCTGGAAATTCTTGTAAGGTCAGCCTGGAAGGGAATAAAAATTGTCAGCGTTCCGATAAGAGTTTATTATCCTCCGAAAGCAGAACGGGTAAGCCACTTCAGACCTTTTAAAGACTTTGCAAGGATAAGCCTGTTAAATATTGTATTTGTTCTGATTGCAATTTTATATATAAAACCTTTCTCCTTCATTAAATATATAAATAAGGAGAACATCAGGGAATTCTTTAATAAGCATATCCTCCTTACCCGGGATTCGAATCTTAAAATCGCGCTTGCAGTTGCTCTGGGCATTTTTACAGGCATATTGCCAATCTGGGGTTTCCAGCTTCTTCTTGCCATTGCACTTGCTCATGTGTTTAAGCTAAGCAAATTTGTGACTTCCGTTGCAGCTAACATAAGCATTCCTCCAAATATCCCTATATTATTGTATCTTAGCTATTTAACAGGAGGCATTGTGATGGGGACAGGAAGTAAGATCAGGTTCAGCCGGGATCTGTCACTCAAGTCATTTGAAAATGACTTTCTTCAATATGTTATAGGAAGTATTGTTCTTGCAATTGTATTGTCAATCGTAACCGGAGTTATCTCATTTATCATTCTGAAACTGGTCAGAAAGAAACGCGCAGTAACCAAATAGTACATGGAAGCTTTTTTTCTTTTCATATATAACTTTTTCAGGAACAGGAAGTTACTGTTTTTTACTATTATCTTACTCTTTGGAATAGTTCTTGCATTCCTGGCAACCAGAATCAAGCTGGAGGAAGATATCTCTAAATCTGTATCCTTTGAAAATGATAAAGCTACCCTGATACTTAACCAATCAGGATTCACCAATAAAGTTGTTCTGAATATCTTTAACAGCGATACACTAAAAGCACCTGAACCTGACAAATTTATTTCGTTTGCTGAAGAACTGGTTGAGTCGCTGGAAAGCAGTGAATATAATCAATTCATTAAACAGGCTACCTATAAAATCAGTGATGATTTCATGGAAGATGTAATGAGTTTCTTCTATGAGAACTTACCCATATTTCTTGAAGAAAAGGATTATCAGAAGATTGATAGTCTGCTTTTACCTGAAGCTATTGACATATCACTGGAAAAGAATTATAAAACTCTAATCTCTCCCGCAAGCTTTGCGTTAAAGAAATATATTCTGCAGGATCCGGTTGGAATAAGCTCCATATCACTGTCGAAACTCAGACAGTTTCAACTGGGAGATGATTATCAGATTATTGATGGATACATATTTGCCAGGAATAAAAGAAATTTGTTTCTTTTTCTAAATCCTGTCAATCCGCCAAGTGAGACGCGCCAGAATGCAATTTTCTTCCAAAAGCTGGATAAATTATTGAAGTCCTTGTCGGAGAAAAATGGTTCTCCGATCAGAGCTGAATATTATGGAGCTGCTGCAGTCGCTGTTGGAAATGCCAAACAGGTAAAAAAGGATATTACTTTAACTGTAACAGTAGCACTGGTTATAATCTTATTTTTTATCGGATGGGCTTTCAGGAGGGTATCAATTGCATTTATCAGCTTTTTACCCGGGATTTTTGGAGGAATCCTTGCATTAGCACTGATCTGTATAATAAAGGGGAAAATGTCAACTATTGCCCTGGGAATAGGTTCGGTATTGCTTGGAATTATTGTCGATTATGCACTTTATATTTATAGCGTCTTTAAGGCTAAGAGATCCATTGAATTGGTTATAAGGGATATGAGCGTACCGATAATGGTGTGCTCTTTAACAACTGCAATTGCTTTTTTCAGTTTGCTGTTCGTAAAATCGGAGGTACTGAGAGACCTGGGATTATTTGCCGGTATGAGTATTTTAGGAGCAGCTTTGTTCTCGCTGATTATTCTGCCGCATTTATTGAAGATAAAAGATGAAACCTACGAAAAGAAATCGAGAACAATAATTGATAAAATTGCTGCATATCCATTTGAATCAAACCGTGCCCTTATATTAATGATCCTCATTCTGACAGTGGTCTTTTTCTTCTTTTATAAAAAAGCAGCTTTTGAAACCGACATGTATTCAATGAATTATCTTTCTCCAAAAATGAAGGAAGCAGAGAAGAATCTTAAAATATTAAATGACATTTCACTGAAGTCGGTTTATATTTTTTCAACTGGAAAGACCCTTGACAAAGCATTATCAACAAATGCCCTTGTCACTGTAACTCTCGAGAAAATGATAGCCGGAGATATTTTAAATAACTATACAAATGTAGGATCAATCCTTGTTAACGATTCAATACAGAAACACAGAATTCAAAGATGGAGAGATTACTGGACACCTGAGAAAAGATTAAGTGTAGAAAATACACTTATAAGCTCAGGTGAAAAATATGGATTCAGAAAAGATGCATTCAATAAATTCTACATGTTCATTGCAGCGGATTTTCAATCAGCAGATCTCAGTAAATTCAATAATCTCAGGTCTCTGTTCTTAAATGATATGATCTCTGAAAGTAAAGAATTATCTATGGTCATGTCTCTTGTCAAAGTAAATGATGAAAACAGACATAGAGTTTATACAACATTTTCAAACGAAAACAATGTAATTGTAATTGACCGTCTGGAAATGACTTCTGATCTTATAAAGGGCATAAGAATGGACTTCGATTTATTAGTGAAATTATGCCTGATCTTTGTTACCCTGACATTGATATTTTCTTTCGGGAGATTGGAAACTGGTCTCATTGCTTCTATGCCAATGTTTGTAAGCTGGCTATGGACCCTGGGATTTATGGGATTGTTCGGA
>JAPLEC010000294.1 GCA_026391515.1 Bacteroidia bacterium
ATCTTTCTTCTTGATAGTCTGCCGTTTGTCATACTCTTTCTTCCCCTTTGAAACAGCTATTTCGGCTTTAGCTAATCCGCGATCGTTTATAAAAACTTTTAAAACAATAATGGTATAACCTGTCTCCTTAACTTTCCTCTCTATTTTCTTCAGTTCACGTTTTGTCAGCAGCAATTTCCTCTCACGAAGAGGATCATGATTATTCAGGTTTCCCCAGTAATACTCAGAGATATGCATTCCTTTGATAAAGAGCTCACCTTCACTGAAAAAGCAATATGAATCTCCAAGAGAAACTTTTCCAAGCCTTACAGATTTTATTTCTGTTCCTGTAAGCTTTATTCCTGCAATAAATTTTTCCAGGAATTCATAATCGTGAAAAGCCTTCTTATTTTTTATTACAATATCGCTGGAGCCCCTTCTCATTATCAGATGCTATAAAATCATTATCAAGGCCGGTAAAATTAAATATTTTTATGGTAAATTGCTTGTATTCTGTAAATTGTTGAAGGTGTCAGTCAAATCAAAATCAAAATATGACCTGCTGGTTGTCACCGGTCCGACAGCTTCAGGTAAAACAACCCTGACAGTAGCTCTGGCATCAATCCTTGGGGGTGAAATAATAAGTGCAGATTCACGCCAGGTTTACCGGGGAATGAATCTTGGAACCGGCAAGGATTATAATGAATATATAATCAATGGCAGGCAGATACCATGTCATCTTATTGATATTGCCGATCCGGGATATAAATATAATGTCTTCGAATACCAGCGTGATTTTAAGGAGATCTATTATGATCTTAAGAAACGGAATGTTTTTCCGGTTGTTTGCGGCGGTTCAGGAATGTATATCGACAGCATAATTAAAGGTTATAAAATGTTTGAAGTTCCTCCTGACAGCGGACTGCGGGCTAAGCTTGAAAAGAAATCAATGGAAGAGCTCACAGAAATACTCATGAGTTATAAAACGCTTCATAACATAACTGATATTGATACAAAAAAACGAGCTATACGTGCAATTGAAATAGAACATTTCAACAAGTTTAAAAAGGAAAAGCAGACCCAGTTTCCTGCATTAAAATCCCTTATAGTTGGAGTCATGACTGACAGAGATATAAGACGTAAAAGAATAACAGAAAGATTAAATAAACGTCTCAATGCAGGTATGGTAGATGAAGTGAAGAAGTTGCTGGATGAAGGTGTAAGCAAAGAGGTGTTGATTTACTATGGTCTTGAATATAAGCTCATTACACTTTATCTGACCGGAAAACTTGGATATGATGAAATGGTAAATGAACTTGAAATTGCAATTCACCAGTTCGCAAAAAGACAGATGACATGGTTCCGAGGAATGGAACGAAAAGGAACAATAATCCACTGGATCGACGGGGAATTACCAATGGAGGAAAAGGTTGAGAAGGTAATGGAGTTGCTGAGAGTATAGCCTAATCTTCCTGCCCCTTTCTAAATTTCTTAACCCTTTCTCCGGCTCCACGATAAATCGGGACAAGTTCTTCCCATAAGTAGATATTAACCCTCCCTCCAGCTCCCTCCCTTAAGGCTAAGTGAGGGAGTGAAACAACTGTCTATCAATTAATTACTGCCCTTCCCTTAGACTTAAGGGAAGGGGTAGGGTTCAATGTTCAGATGTTGGGGAGAAGCCTATTTCAGATATGTCTCCAGCCAGCTGAAAAACTCATTTTGCCAGATAACAGCATTCTGCGGTCTGAGAACAAAATGAAATTCATCTTCGAAGAACAAAAACCTGCTGGGAATATTATGAAGCTGCGCAGCCGTAAATGCCTCCATACTCTGCGTATACGGGATCCTGAAATCGTTTGCTCCTGTAATGATCAGAATAGGTGTATCCCAGCTATCAACCAGGAGATGCGGTGAATACTGGTAGCTTTTCGGCCTATCCCAATACGGGCCTCCATAATCAAAATCGTTAAACCATAGCTCTTCAGTGGAGCCATATTCACTTATAAAATCAAATACTCCGCAGTGTGCAATAAAGGCTTTAAATCTTCCGCCATGAATTCCTGCCAGGTAGAAAACTGAGTATCCACCATAGCTGGCACCAACCGCTCCAAGCCGGTTTGCATCGACATAAGGCTCTTTTGCCATTGCATCCGTAGCATCAAGATAGTCCTGCATGTCTTTACCTCCATAATCACAGGATATCTCTTCTTTCCAGGCCTGTCCGAATCCGGCTACACCGCGCCTGTTGGGAGCAAAAACTATATATCCTTTTGCTGCCATCATCTGCATATTCCAGCGGTACGACCAGAACGGACCCAGCGTGCTCTGCGGGCCGCCATTACAAAACAGAAGTGCAGCGTATTTCTTTGACGGATCGAAATCGGGAGGATAAATTACCCACATTTGAAGATCCTTGCCATCTTTTGTCTTTGTGTACTTTTCTTCAAATTTGCCCATCTTTATCGATTCATAAATGGGCTGGTTTATATGGCTTATCTGCTTAACCTCCCCTGTATTCATGTCGATCATTGCAACCTCCTGGGCCAATGAAAAGGACATTATGCTGGCAACCATTTTTCCCGATTCAAATTTCAGAGATCCAAGCTCGTGCTTTCCTTCAGTCACCTTATCTACACCTTTGCCACTGATATTTGTCTTAAATACCTGGGAAGTCCCGAGATATGCACAGACAAAATATATGTTCTGTTCATCCGTCCAGTTAATACTTTCAACATCAAATTCCCATCCTTTCGTTATCCAGGTGCGTTTCCCCGAAGCAATGTCATATACAAAGAGTCTGTCAAGATCAGATTCATAGCCATCGCGTTCCATGCTCTGATATCCTATTTTTGTTCCGTCAGGTGAAAAGACAGGATACCTGTCATATCCATGATTACCTTCAGAAATATTTACTTCTTTCCCGGATGAGGTCTCATAAAGGAAGATATCTGAGTTTGTGCTCCTGGCATCTTCTTTGCCCCTGAGTCTTTTTGTGGTATAAGCAATATATTTCCCATCAGGGCTCCACGATATTTCTCCTTCATCAAAATAGGGTGACATAGGTGACTCGAATTTCTGACCTTCCATTATATCTTTTTCTCCTGAAACACTTTTCCCGTTAAATGATGCTACAAAAATATGGCTGTAGGAATAGTCGCTCCAGTAATTCCAGTGCCTGTACATCAGGTCGTCAATTATGCGGACTTTTGCCTTCGGGAAATTGTATTTTTCATTTGCAGTCTGATCAAGCTTGACTCTCCTTGTAAAATAGATATTGTTGCCTGAAGGTGAGATATTGAATATTTCAAATACGCCCATTCCTTCAACTGCCTGTTTTGCAGATCCATCAGCGTTCATAATCATTAGCTTCCCATCTTTATTTACATAAGCAATTGATTTACCGTTATCGATCCATTGAGGTGAGCTTCCTCCCTCGGTAGTAAGCTGCTTAGGTATACCGCCAGCGCTGGGAATGCTTAAAATATTTGTTCTGCTGGCTTCTGTCACCAGGTCTCTTTCGGTGACAGAATAAAGCACTGTTGAACCGTCTGATGAAAGTGCAATTGATCCGAGGCGACCAAACTTCCACATTATTTCCGGAGTCATTACACCACCTGCTTTTTCCTCAGCAGTCAGCTGGTTATTAAATTGTTGGAGTGCTTCCTGTTTTACAGCAGGAGTCTTCGGTTTACATGAAAAAGAGAATAGAATAACCAGAAGAATTATCGGTACAAGATATCTTTTCATAGGTTAAGGTATTAATTTAGGTTATTGTTTTTTTAATGCTTCCTGAACTTTAGCTTTAAGCTCATCGTATAATTCAGGATTATCTTTAAGTATCTGTTTAACAGCATCTCGTCCCTGGCCAATCTTTGTATCGCCGTAGCTGAACCATGAACCGCTTTTCTTTATTATGTTGAAGTCGGTTCCAAGATCTACGACTTCACCAAGCTGGGAAATACCTTCGCCGTAAAGGATATCAAAATCGGCTTTCCTGAAAGGAGGAGCAAGCTTGTTTTTTACAATCTTCACTCTTGTCCGGTTGCCGATAGCTTCCTCACCCTCTTTAAGCTGACTTGTCCTGCGGATATCGAGTCGCACGGAAGCATAAAATTTAAGGGCATTGCCTCCTGTTGTTGTCTCAGGATTTCCGAACATTATTCCGATTTTTTCCCTGAGCTGGTTGATAAAAACGCAGGAAGTATTTGTTTTACTGATATTTGCTGTGAGCTTTCTAAGTGCCTGTGACATCAACCGTGCCTGGAGACCCATTTTAGAATCGCCCATTTCACCCTCGATCTCTGCTTTGGGAGTGAGAGCTGCAACTGAGTCAATGACAACAATATCGAGAGCTCCCGACCTTATGAGATTATCAGTAATTTCAAGAGCCTGTTCCCCGTTATCGGGCTGGGAAATCAGCAAATTTTCGACATCGACACCAAGCTTTTCAGCATAGTTTCGGTCGAAAGTATGTTCAGCATCAATTATTGCTGCAATTCCCCCATTTTTTTGTGCTTCGGCAATAGCATGAATTGCCAGTGTGGTTTTCCCCGATGCTTCCGGACCATATATTTCGATCACGCGGCCGCGCGGAAGTCCACCGATCCCAAGCGCTGCATCCAATCCTATTGATCCTGTTGATATAACCTGAATATTTTCAATGGCATGATCGCCAAGCTTCATAATGGTTCCCTTGCCAAAATCTTTTTCAATTTTGCCGAGAGTAACCTCGAGCGCTTTCAGCTTCTCTTTGTTGATTTCTTTTCTTTCTTTGCTCATATAATTGGATTTATCATTGATATATTTTGAATATCTGCTCGGAATGTGATTTTGTTTCTACTTTGGAAATTATCTTTTCTATAACTCCGTTTTCATCTATAATAAATGTCGTTCTTACAATTCCGAGAAAAGTTTTACCATACAGGCTTTTTTGTTTCCATACACCATAGTCATTAAGGATCTTTTTTGAAGTATCAGCAATAAGAGGAAACGGGAGAGAGCATTTCCCCGAAAAATCGCTAAGTTTCACTAATTTACCATCCTTATCAATCCCCTAAAATGGTGGGGCTTTCATACCCTCTTTTAATTGTGCCATCAGTTTATTAATTTTGTTATTACGGGTAAATTTACGAAGTTTGAATTGTATTCTGAAGAAAATTAATTTTTTTATTATCAACAAAAATTGTTATCTGAATTACTATAAAAATACTTTCAATAACCTGATAATTAATCATTTGTGAAAAAGAATTTCAACACAGGTCTGAGAATAATGCACCAGATTATGTATTTCCTTGCAGTTATGACTTTTATGTTGTCAGGAAATATTCTGTTTTCACAAAATATTCAGACAAAACCTACCCGGCAATCGTCTCTCGAAGCATTTTCTAAAGGCGATTATGAAACAGCGTACCTTGGATTTAGAGAACTCTTACGCACATATTCCAATGATCCTTTATATAAATATTATTCAGGTGTTTGCCTTGTTAAATTAAACAGGGACCCGGAACAGGCATTAACTTTTCTTATGCAGGCACAACGAAGTAGTGTAGTAAGGACAGTACCTTCCGACGCATTGTTCTGGTTAGGGAGAGCACAACAGATGTCGGGAAAATTTACAGATGCTATCACCTCTTATAATGCATTTACCGAACAATCGGGGAAGAAGATAGCAAGGGGACTTGGTGTCCCTGAATTTATTCAGCAATGTAATAACAAAGAAGGTCAGATAACTGATTTTACTGCGGTGCCGCTTATGGTAAGCAATAAAAATGAGGCTGTTACCCGGCCCAATGATAATAGACCTGCAGCTGTAATCGAACGAGATCAGGTTGTAGAAAAAGAAAAGCCTGCAAATTATACTTTACCAGCCGATTTTGAAGCGATATTAGCGGAAGCAATTGATTATCAGTTTAAAGCAGACTCTCTTTACAGAATAGCTGAAGAACAGAAAAAAAACCTTGAAAAACTGAGTTACAAGGAAAAGACAGAACTAAGGTCAAAAATTACAGAAATTGAAAACCAGGCTGCTTCATTTCAGAAGAAAGCCGATCAGAAATATACCGAAGCTCAGTCTGCAATGAATGCTGTAAATTTTACTTCAGAAAAGATAGTTGAAAATAAAGTGGTTCCGGTAGCTGATTCATTAAAAGAAAAAAATCAGGTAATCTCTGCACCCGTTTCAGAAAAAGAAACCATTCCTGCTAAAGATACCGTTAAAGTCAGTAAGGATACAATACAACAAAAAGTAGCGATTAAAGTAACTGATAATCAGACTAAAAAAGATTCAGTTGCTCAACCAGTCAAAGAAAATAAAAAAGTGCAGACAGTAGAAAAGAGTGTCGAGGTATATTCATGTTTTGAAGCGAAATCTAAACCGTCTGACAATGCAGATGAAAAGATTCCGGTCAATGCACCTGTGCCTCCGGGACTGATCTACCGTATCCAGGTCGCAGTATTTCGAAATCCTGTTAAACTATCATATTTCAAAGGGCTTACTCCGGTTTATGGATTTAAGGTAACAGGTACTGACAAGACGAATTACTATGTAGGAATGTTTCGAAAGCTTATAGATGCAAAAAAAGCACTTTTAACAGTTAAGCAAAAAGGTTTTAAGGACGCATTTATTGCAGCACAATCAGGGGGAAAAGTTGTGTCTTCCGAAAGAGCAGCTGTTCTTGAAAAAGAATGGGGTAAAAAACTTTTTATTGTGGTACAAACTGTTCCGATTACTCCTGCCGATACCATTCCTCCGACGCTTTCTTTCAGGGTAGAAGTGGCCAGGTCATTAAAACCTGTTAAGGATGATATTTTTGAAGGGATGAAGAAAATGGCAGGTAGCAGGGGATTGGATACAGAATCGCTCAAAGACGGGACAATTATATATCTGATAGGGAAATTCATTACTTTTGAAAGTGCGGAAGAATATAATGATCTTTTAAAACGTAATGGTTATCGTGAAGCAAAAGTCGTTGCATGGCTTGGGAAGAAAGAAATTCCTGTCGAAACTGCCAGGCAGCTTTTTGAAAAAATAGAATGAAGGAGAAAACTTTACATAAAAACAAAAATCTGAAAAAGGATGACGAAACCTATTCTCTGATCCTTTATAACGATAACATCAATACTTTTGATCATGTGATTAAATCGCTTGTTGAAGTATGCGGACACAACTTTATCCAGGCCGAACAATGTGCACTGATTGTCCATCTCAGGGGCAGCTATGAGGTAAAGAAAGGGTCGAAGGAACTTTTAAATGCTATGAGCAAATCGTTGAATATCAAAGGATTGACATCAATAGTCATACATTAAACTTTAAACGTTAAACACCAAAAGCTTAAGCTTAACGCTTAACAAATTGCAATACCTAAAACTATCATCCGTGAAAAACACTAAACGCCGTGAATTCATTAAAACGAGTTTCCTAAGTCTGTCGGGAGCAGCTCTCTTACCGCGGTCATTGAAAGATGCCGCTTATAATGCCGGAAAACAGACTGAAATTCCTGTTCTACCGGGCAGAGTGCTTGGAAGAACAGGCATTAAGACTCCTCTCATCAGCATGGGTACTGGACCTGCAAATAATCCGAATTTTGTAAAATCGGCATATTTTTCCGGTGTAAAACTATTCTTTTCTGCTACATATTATGGGGAGGGAAACAATGAAAAGTTGGTAGGTGAAGGGCTGGCAGGACTGCCCAGGGATTCTTATGTGATCGGTACAGCTGCACCTCCTGATGGTATGGATACCCGGACAGGTAATCTCCCGGCACAGCTCGATGTTGATGCCTATATTAAAAAGGCTGAAACAAGCCTTGGTCGTTTTGGACTGGATTATGTCGATATATTTTTGTTTCCGTATGCCGGGGAAAGAGATGTAATGCTAAATGAGTCACTGTTAAAAGCTTTACTGGAGCTTAAAAAGCGCGGGAAAACAAAATATCTTGGTATTGCATCTCATGGTAACATTGAAGAGGCACTCACCGCAGCAGCCGACAGCAAGGTTTATGATGTTGCCATGATTGCTTACAATTATAAGACAGAGAATAAAAAGTCAATGAATGATGCTCTTGCTTATGCAGCAAAAGCAGGGGTAGGAGTTGTGGCAATGAAGACCACTGCCGGGGCTTTCAATAATAAGAACCAGGCAAATCCCCTGAATTCAGATGCTGCTCTGAAGTGGGTGCTTCAGAATGAAAATATAACGTCAATTGTCTCAGGTATGTCTTCACTTGAAGAGCTGAAAAAGAACCTTGAGATGATCAAAAACCTGAAAATGACAGACCAGGAGTTGAAGGATCTGAATCTCGCCTGGCAGGATTCTGACCCCGGTCTTTATTGTCATCAGTGCCGTAAGTGTGTAACGCAATGCCCTTATAATCTGGAGATTCCTACAGCAATGCGAAGCTATATGTACGCTTATGGCTACAGGAACTTAGAACATGCGCAACACACTCTGATTGAGGCAGATCTGCCGGATAATTCTTGCAGTAACTGTGATAAGTGTAAAATTAAATGTACTGCAGGATTCAATATCAAGGAAAGGATTGAGGATATTTCCAGATTGAAAAAGGTCCCGCAGGAGTTTCTGGTATAATTATCTAATATAGAAATTTATCATTTTTCTGACAGCTTCGCGGCATACTGCACAATAGCCTTTAGGTGAATTGCTTTTCATTCTGCAATCCATCTCAGGTCTGTATATCCCTTTGGCAGAATAACCTCCGCCTTCGAATAATCCGATTACATTGCTATATTTTTCTTCTGCAGGAGTTGGCTGAGGAGTATCTTTCGATATCATCTTTTTCCACTTTGCATCAAAGTTTACCATAGTGGTTATATTTGGCTCCCATGGTTCAACATTAAGAGGATAGAATTCCTCGTAAGCAACTTCGGATGAATAATATTCATCTGCCAGTCCGGCAAATCCATGTCCGAATTCATGAATAAAGACTTTTGGTGAAAGAGGATGTCCGACAGTAGTTCCGCTGTAATAATTATAAACACCTCCTCCGCCGTATTTGTTGCTGTTAATGAGAACAATGATATTATCGTGTGGCACCAATCCGGCATAATCATTTACTGATTTAATATCCTGTGTTGTCAGATAACGGTCAAGATCAAAAGTGTAAAAGCTCGAGTTAAGAGCTGTGGTCACGTAAAATCTTTCACCCGGAATATCTGTTCCGGATTCAGCAGAAACAGCTTCAACAGCATATATATTTATCCTGTACTGATACTCATTATAAGGCGGTTCGGCAAAAAGTACATCTGCCATTTTTTTTACATCATCCCTGAATTTTCCCATTTCATCAGCTGTATACCCTTCGGCAATAAATGCAAGATCGACATTCGTCGCAGGATCACCTGCGTAGTAAATTTTTGTAACAGAAGCATTTACAGGCTTTTCTTTCCTGATGAAATAGTTACCTGGATCAATTTCCGTTTCATAAAGTTTTGAGAATGAACCGTTTCGTTCACGCATGCTAAGCACAAATTTTATTTTATTTTTCGGGAAAGGCATAGTGGCCACCTCATAGAAGCTTCTTTCCATGACTTTAGCTTCTGCAGTGGTTTGCCACTCCTGGTAAAGGGTACAGAAACCGCGTGAATAGATAAGAGTGTTATCTGCCGCATCAAAAACCTCATATTTCAGGTTTCCGTAATTAAAAGGATCAAGCAGCTGTGTTTTTGAGCCGCCAAAGAAAGGCTCTTCCTTCATTCCAACAGGATAGACAGTAGTCTTCTGACTGTTGCCGGCAAGCATGTAATCAAACCTTAATACCTTGTCGGTGAAATACTTATCGAAGTTGCTCTGCCCTCTTAGAGCAGCAGAAATACAGATGAATAGTACCAGTGCTGATATTCTCATTTCATTTAAATTTTAACAATATCAATGTAAAGCTAAAAATAAAGAAGATGGATCAATAATTTATATAATTTTGCCACAAAATATTTTTAAGCAAGATAAGTTGTTTAACCACGATCCGGTATTTGTGATGAAAGACTTATTCTTCGCAGTTATTCAACAGAATAAGGGTCGTGATCTTCTTTCACTTGCAAAACAAAATGAATTAATTGCTGTTCTACATCAAATAAGAAAAATATGGCAGATCTGAATACAAAAATCAGTGATTTTGTCTGGAAAAATCTAAGCGAAAAACATGTCAACGGGAAGAAGGATAAGTTCTGGGAATCGCTTTGTAAAACCGGAACTGAGCTTTGGCTTGACACAGGAGGTATAGAAGAAGCTGAAGCAAACTGGTCAGCGGAAATGAGCGCCCTGACAACCAATAACACTCTGCTTAACAATGAAATACAGAAAGGGATATACGATGTTTTCATATCGGAAGCCAAAAGTATTGTAAGAGATCTTCCCCTGCAGGAGAAAGTAAAGGAGATCGCATTTATTCTGAATGCCCGCCATGGTCTCAGGCTTGCATCAAAATTCGGTGGTCTGGTAAGTGTTGAGCTTCATACAGATACTTCACATGATATTAAGGCAATTGAATATTATGGCAAGAGACTTCATGAGATTTGCCCTGAACAGTTTATCGTGAAGGTACCGTATACTGCCGAAGGGCTTATTGGTGCCAGAAGGCTCAGGGATGCCGGAGTAAGGATCAATTTTACTATCGAGTTCAGTGCACGTGAAAACGTACTGGTCACAAGGGTAGCACGGCCGGATTACCTCAATGTTTTCCTTGGAAGAATAGGAGCATTTATGATCAACAACAAGCTGGGTGATGGTTCAGGAGCAGGCGAGGTGGCAGTTATTTCGTCGCAAAACTGGGTAACCGGACTTTCTGCAAAGAATCCATGGCAGACAAAACTGATTGCAGCAAGCCTGAGAAATTATAACCAGCTTGAACTGCTCGCCGGAACGGACGTATTTACAATGCCTCCAAAAGTGGCAGCAGCTGGAAGAAGATCACTTACGGGAAAGTTCAAATCACGAACACACGAAAACTATGCAGTCAGCATGTATCCATCTGCAAAAGAGGCACATATAGAAAAATTCTGGACTGTCAGTGATAATGTGTTAAACCTTGCGGAACGACTCGCTTCAAAAGTTCCGGCAACAGGAGCAGAGCTTATACACATTGCTCACGAAGAAGGATGCGAAGATATGTTCCCTTCGCTGACAAAAGAAGAGAAAGCATTCATTGCCTCCGATGGTAAAATTCCTGTCTATTCAAGATGGGAGAAGAAAATTAAAGAGAATAAAATTGCACCCGACACACTTCTCACACTTGCCGGGCTGGCATCGTTTACAACCGATCAGAAGCTGCTTGATGACAGGATTATGGGCATTATTGCCTGATCATGAAGAACGCTGCCTGGTAATTTCATAAAGAAGAATACCTGCAGCTACTGAAACGTTGAGCGAACCGATGCTGCCTTTCATAGGAATTCTGATTTTCTGATCGGCGAGAGCGATCAATTCGCGGCTTATGCCTTTGTCCTCGGAACCCATTATTAAAACAACCGGTCCTCTCAGATCTGCTTCAGAAGCAGCAATTCCGGACTTTTCCATGGCACAAATTATTTTAATTCCTGAATCTCTCAGGAATTCTATTGCTCTAAGAACTGATTTTTCCCTGCAGACCGGAAATGAATGCAAAGCGCCTGCAGATGTTTTTATAGCATCGGCAGTAATTCTTGCTGATCCTTTTTCAGGTATAATGATGGCATGCACCCCAAGACCTTCAGCTGAACGCGTTATTGCACCAAAATTCCTGACATCTGATACTCCGTCAAGAGCAATTAATAATGGATCTTCACCTTTTTCATAAATCATGGGAAGAAGGTTAGCTATATTCTGGTACTCGATTAATGAAAGCCAGGCAAGAACGCCCTGATGATTTTTTCTGGTAACCAGTTCAATCCTTTCAAGAGGTACTATCTGGTAAACAATATTATGTTTACTTACCTCGGTCATCAGCTCATGGTACAATGCACCCTGCAATCCCTGTTTTATAAGTAGGCGGTCAATCTGTTTCCCTGCTTTAATTGCCTCAATAACTGGCCTTAAGCCAAAAATACAATCAGATTCTTTTTGCATCGGTTTTATATTGCCGGATTATCAAGCCTGAAAACTATTCCCTTTCTCCATGAATTGATTGCCTGTGCCCAATATGAAACTAGTATCTCGGAACGACTTATAAAATAATCGTTATCGGAGTAGATGCTTTTTTTCTTTTTGAAATTGAAATAAAGGTATTCTTCTTTCACCTTGTACCTGGTTCCCCAGGAAGATTTAAGTACCGACTTACGGTAGCCCCAGCTCTCTCCTTCAGGATTTTTATAAACTTTATCGGGCGGACCGTAAATGATGTAGATCATACCACGTTCAGTACGCCAGCCCTCCTTATAAGAAGTAAAATAGAAGTTTGAATATAAAACCCGAGTGTAATATATTCTGATAAGTTCACGAGATCTTTCTACATTTCCACCGCATTTTATCCAGAATTCATCAAGCGCGACTTTTGGTCTTGGTGCTGACCGCATTTCATTCATTTCATTTTCAGTAGCAAGATACGCAAGAGGTTCGATCATCACCTCAGGTGTGTTCATTCCCGGGTATGTAACCCCGAAATTGAAAAAGGCAAATCCCTCATTGATTTTGCGATCCACGCTGCACATGTAAATGCCTTTTTTGGGAAACATCATTGCAAGAGTATCAGAATAGGGAAGAGCCACTGTTGTATCTGGTCCGTAATCGATAGCTTTCTCGGGAAGAACCATCGCAGGTGGATCCGGGATTAATCTGAATGGTTTGTAATATGAAATAAAAAGCGAATCAACTGGCTTTCTAAGATAAACCAGATCGACATATTCATCTGCCCTTACTACAGGATTAAAAAGTGGATTTTCCTGAAAATAACCTCTTGCCAGGAAATTGTACCTGTTGGTATATGATAAAGTATTAAAAGGAACAAATGCCTGCATTATCAGGGATCTTAGCCTGTCGAGAATTTTTACCTCAGCAACATATTCGATACCATTATTTACTCTTAACGGGATATTATAAATATATTCCTGTTTCCCTTTTTCTTTAACTATGTTCGCGATTAAATTGGCGGTATCAATAAGCGACATCCCCTGATTGATATTGAAAAGCTTAATCGTAATTGACATGGATGCAGTAGGAACTCCCTGTGGATTTGCCTCAGAGAAGAAGAGTTCGCTGGCAAAGAATTTTACTGACAGAACGGATTTATCGTCAGTCAGATTCGTAATATTATACCGGGGATTAACAGTATTTTTAATCGGATTATACAAGTATGAAAGGTCTTTTGGGTCGAAAGCAGTTTGAGTTGTTTTGCATGAGATCACTGCCACGAGTGATAATGCACTTATTATTATAAACCGGAAGATCCTTAAAATATTCATGCCTGATCCTTATTTCTTATTTTATCATTCTTTCTTTCCATTCAAGCCTGATCCTGCAAAGCTCTTTGTTATCATTTATTCTGATAATTGAATGGTTAAAAAAATTGTTGTCTGCTCCGTCTTTTAATGTTCTTACAACTATATCATCACCGAACATCGATTCTGCAAGATAATTTATTTCCGCAGAACATGGAAGATGGGTCATTACGAAATTTAAATCATAAGTATCATTAACCCATTTAAGATAGTTGACATTATTTGTATGCAGGTTTATATCAAGGTCGCTTACCTTTACTTTGAATTCTGATGAAAGCTCTCCATTCACAGCAACTTCTCCTAACTTCACAGCGTTACGGGCCGGAGATATAACAGGCTGATTATCTGGGTTATATCGTGTAATCAATTCATCGGGCCTTTGTATCTTCTTTGTTGTCCGATCAATAATCAGCCATGATGAAGATGCATATCCAACCGGCCTTCCATCAGGGAATCTGAGTTCATAGTTCCTCATGGCAAATATTTTGTCGGTGCCATTTGGCCAGGTTTTTACCCGGATTGTTTCTTCCCATACCGGCCAGTCCGAAAGTACAGCAAACATCCTTGAAAGAACCCAGAAATGATTTCTTTTCATCAGGTCGTCTCTCCCAAAGCCGAGCTTTACAGCATGTTCCGAAGCAATGTCCTGCATAAAATTGAACAGCGACCAGAGAGTTACTCTTCCATCAGGTCCCATTTCATAAACATGTACCCTATACTCTTTCTCAAGCTGCTGTAAGGCCATATTCAAATGTTGTTTTGTAAGAAAACTTCGACATCATGAGTATATTGTGCCCACCTGTTCATTTCTTCATTATGTTGCTCCTTCATCTCCTGATATTTATTGAAAAAATCATGTGTTTCTGTGAATGAATGGTCAGATGAGTTCATGGCTTTGTCGAGAGCTGAAATCTCAGCTTCAAGTCTCTCTATTTTTATTTCAGAATCCTCAAGTCTTTTTCTCAGCTTTCTCAGGTTACGGTCATATTCTTTCTTTTCGAGATATTTTTGTTTGTTTGAAGAGAAATTATCAACTGTGTTATCTGTTTTCCGTTTATCCTTCCTCTCAATTTCCTTCAGGTTATCTATCTTCTTTTTCCTGAGGAAATCATAGATTCCGCCTATATGTTCCTTTATTTTGTTATGCCGGAATTCATATATTTTACCTGCAATGCCATCGAGAAAATCCCTGTCGTGAGAAACCACAATCAGGGTACCATCATATTTCATAAGTGCCTGCTTAAGAATATCTTTTGATCGCATATCGAGATGGTTGGTAGGCTCATCGAGAACAAGCAGATTATGAGGTTCAAGGAGAAGCTTAACCAGAGCAAGCCGTGACCGTTCTCCACCGGAAAGTACTTTTACCTTTTTATCTATATCGTCGCCGCGGAAAAGAAAGGCTCCCAGCATGTCGCGCATCTTTGTTCTTATCTCTCCTTTAGCAATATAATCGATGGTTTCAAAAACTGTTTTGCTTTCGTCAAGAAGCTCATCCTGGTTCTGTGCAAAATAACCGGTTTTTACATTGTGACCAATCTTTAAGGATCCATCATAATCAAGTTCACCAATGATGATTCTTGAAAAGGTGGTTTTCCCTTCTCCGTTACGGCCTACAAATGCAACTTTTTCACCGCGATGAATCTTAAAATCGACTTTTTTCAGAACATGCAGGGAGGCAAAACTTTTGGAAAGCCCTTCAGCCTCAATAACATTGGTCCCTGAGCGGGGAGCAGGAGGAAACCTTAAATTCATAACACTGAGATCCTCCTCATCTACCTCAAGTCTCTCAATCTTTTTCAGCTGCTTTATCTTTGACTGAACCTGAACTGCTTTTGTTGCCTTGTACCTGAATCGCTCAATAAATTTTTCGGTATCCTCTATCATTTTCTGCTGATTCCGGAATGCAGCAATCTGCTGTTCTCTTCTCTCTTTCCTGAGCTCAACGAATTTCGACCATGATACCTTGTAATCGTATATCTTACCCAACGATATTTCAATAGTCCTTTTAGTCACATTATCAAGGAAAGCTTTATCGTGTGATACCAGGACGACTGCGCTCTGCGATTCTGCAAGGAAGGTTTCAATCCATTGAATTGATTCAATATCAAGATGATTTGTAGGCTCATCAAGAAGAAAAAGAGATGGTTTTTTTAACAGGATTTTTGCAATTTCAATTCTCATCCTCCAACCTCCGCTCAGCTCCCTGGTAGGCCTGTCATAATCTTTCCTTTCAAAACCAAGACCGATAAGAGTTTTTTCTGCTTCAGCCAGGTAATTAGTGCCTCCAAGCATCCTGTACCTCTCTTCAATAACTGTAAGGTGGTCGCAGAGCTTCAGATATTCGGCCGATTCATAATCATTTCTTCCTGCAATTTCAGAATTGCAATGTTCAATCTCTTCTTCCAGCCCGGTAATCTCGGCAAAAGCTGTAATTACCTCATTAATAACTGTTGTGGAATCGTCAACTTTCATTTGCTGCGGGAGAAAACCGATTGTCACTTCATTCGACATATCAACCTTCCCTGATGAAGGACTTTGAATTCCGGCGATTACTTTCAGGAGAGTCGATTTCCCTGATCCGTTTTTACCGGCAAGCCCGATGCGATCCTTGTCATTTATAAGAAATGAGATATTGGTCAGCAAATCGAAGCTGCCAAATGAAACTGAAAGATCCTGAACAGAAACCATGCCCGATAAATTGAGCAAAGATAAAAAAAGTATATCAGGCTTTGACGAAGAGATTATCTCAATATGAATTATCTTTGTGTCGTAAAAACAGTACAAAAATCCTTTGTGCTCTTAGTGTGAACTTTGTGTCCTTTGTGGTTAAGAAGAAAATATAACCACAAAGAGCACTAAGGAAAATCAGAAAGAACACAAAGGATTACAAAATGGAATTTGAATAATATGAAGAATAAGAGGTATATAATAAGAATATTACTGGTGTTTTTCTTTTTTGCAGTAACCGTTTCTTCCTGCAAAAAAGATGAAGAGCCTGACTATAATTATTTTGTTTCAAACGAGCTCGCTGCTTCATATTCGACAGTATCGATGACCAGCATGCTGAATATGGTAAGCGAGTATTATCCTGAAATCGGTACAATGGAATCTTATATTGATGATGATGTAAATGTTTATAAGATAGTTTACAAAACAACAATATATGAAGATGAAATAGAGGCTTCGGGACTGGTTTGTGTCCCTGCGACACCTGGGGAATACCCCGTTCTCAGCTTTCAGAATGGTACAAATACACTGAATTCTGATGCCCCAAGTGAATATCCGACAGACATTTTTTATCAGTTGATTGAATATATCGCATCAATGGGATTTGTGGTTTTGATACCTGATTATCCGGGCTTTGGAAGCTCTGTTCAGATACCTCATCCATACCTGATTAAAGAACCTACAGTTCAGTCTATAGTTGACATGTTTCATGCTCTGAATGAAGTTGGTGCAACAAAGTTTCCCGGACTGACAGTAAAAAATGAATATTATCTCCTCGGATATTCGCAGGGCGGCTGGGCCACCCTTGCACTTCACAAAGCTCTTGACACAGATTATCCTGAATTTAATCTGGCAGGCAGCGCATGCGGTGCCGGACCATATAATCTGTACAATCTTCTGACTGAAATGACAGGTTATTCAACGTACTCCATGCCCTCGTATATTTGTTATATAATAAATGCGTATTCTGTTTATAATCAGTTTACAAATCCGGTATCTGATATCCTGAACGAACCTTATGCGACAAACCTGAGCTCACTTTATACCGGAACTCTTTCACTTAATCAGATCAATGCTCAGCTGACCACCTCAATTCCCGGGTTATTTAAATCGGAGTTTCTTTCCGGATTTACTTCTTCGCTATCGTATTCAACAGTACGTCAGGCTCTTATCAATAACAGTATCAGTCCATGGGTTACTTTAAAACCTCTTTTCTTTGGCCATGGTACAGGTGACACACATGTAAGTGTCACAGCAACTGAGTCGATGTACAATGCTATGATAGCTGCCGGTACTTCTTCAGCTATTTGTCAAAAAGTGCTTTACCCCGATCTCGATCATGGTGATGCCGTATTTCCCTTTATAATTGATGGTATTCAATTCCTGTTAGATATAAGGGATAACTAGGATATCATAAAAATTAAATCACGAAAACGTGAGAAAGAAGAAAGAGCTGCCTCTGCTTGAGAAGGTCAGGATTACTGACATCGGAGCTGAAGGGAATGCACTTGCAAGGGTAAATAACCAGGTGGTTTTTGTACCGATGCTGGTTCCGGGTGATGTTGTTGATATTAAAGTAATTAAGAAAAGGAAAAAGTATCTCGAAGGAAGCGTTGTGAGGTTTCATGAGTATTCTGCAGATAGAATAAAACCAGTCTGCAGACATTTTGGCGTTTGCGGAGGCTGCAAGTGGCAGCATCTTCCATATCATCTTCAGCTGCAGTACAAAGAAAAACAGGTGAGCGATAATCTGTTACGCATCGGAAAAGTTGACATACAGCATATAAATCCGATCATCGGATCTGAAAATATTTTTAATTACAGGAATAAGCTGGAATACACATTTTCAGATAAAAGGTGGCTTACCAGGGAAGAGATAAATTCAGATAATGATTTTGAAAATAAGGATGCCCTTGGATTTCATATCCCCGGATTATTTGATAAAGTGTTGGATATCACAGATTGTTGTTTTCTTTTTTGATGAAAAGGAGAGAAGGGAAGGGCTTCTTGACTTTCTTGCATCGGAATTCCCGCAGATAACCTCATTATATTACATAATTAACCGAAAAAGAAATGATTCTCTTACTGATCAGACCCCTGTATTATATAAAGGTGAAGATCATCTGACTGAAGTGATGGATGGGCTTAAATTCAGGATCGGGCCAAAATCGTTTTACCAGACAAACAGAGACCAGGCTTTAAAACTGTACAGGATTGCAAGAGATTTTGCGGGGCTTACAGGTAAAGAAATTGTATATGATCTTTACACGGGAACGGGTACAATAGCCAACTTTATTGCACCATTGGCCTCCGAAGTGATTGGTATTGAATATGTTGAAGAGGCAATCAGAGATGCTGTGAAGAACTCGGAAATGAATAATATCAGTAATATACAGTTTTTCTGCGGCGATATAAAAGAAATTTTTTCAGAACAGTTTATGGAGGTTAATGGTCATCCGGATGTTATAATTACAGACCCTCCAAGAGCCGGCATGCATGAATCAGTCGTTAAATCAATATTATCAGCAGCACCGTCGAAAATTGTATATTTAAGCTGTAATCCTTCGACACAGGCACGCGACATTCTAATTCTTTCTGAAAAATTTGATGTTATAAAAGTCCAGCCGGTCGACATGTTCCCTCACACCCATCATGTTGAAAATGTTGTTCTTCTGAATAAAAGGAATGGGTAGATGGCACCTTTTCGGGTACAATGGAATACAAAATTAGTGTATCTTTAACATTTGTGCAGGATATCTCACAATATGACACCTCAAAATCAACATAGTTCTGATCTTATTTCCTTTGTACAGAATCAGGTTCTGGATGATCATTTTGCCAGTCTTCGTTATGCCGGTATAATTCAGAAAGCCCTTATGCCTGATCCTGAGATACTTAAAGGATTTTTTAAAGATAGTTTTGTTCTCTTTTTGCCCAGAGATATTGTCAGTGGTGATTTTTATTATGTTTTAAGGATAAGACAATATTTGTGCATTGCAGCAGGCGACTGTACCGGGCATGGAGTTCCGGGTGCTCTTCTCAGTATTCTGGGTATCAGCTTTTTAAATGATATTTTACAGGGAAGGATTGATCCCAAAGCCAACAGAGTGCTTAATATGATGAGAGAAAAAATAATGAAAGCTCTTCATCAAACAGGCGAAAAAGCCGAAACAAAAGACAGCATAGATATCGGGTTATGCATTGCAGACTGCGACTCAGGTAAACTCCAGTATTCCGGTGCCAACAGGCCTCTGATAATGATAAGAAACGGCGAACTGACTGAGTTTAAGCCGGATAAGATGACGTTAGGTCTTGCTCCTTTACGGGAGCAGCCATTTACAAATCAGATAATAGAGACTTTACCAGGAGATAAGTTTTATCTCTTCTCCGACGGATTCGCTGATCAGTTTGGCGAATTGACCGATAAGAAATTCAAGCATAAGCATTTGAAAAGAGTGATCAGTTCAGTTTCGGAATTTAAAATGGCAAAGCAGAAAGATGTTCTGCAGAGCACATTTTTGGAGTGGAAAGGCAATACACAACAGATTGATGACGTTTTGATTTTTGGTTTTCAATTATAACAGGTTTCATTATGATGAAGCTCACAGCCTTCAGAATCAAAAATTTCCGTTCAATTGTTGACACGGGCTGGCAGAATTTTTCACCTGATAATATCACCTGTCTTATCGGGCAGAATGAGTCCGGGAAAACATCCGTTCTTGAGGGGCTGAAAGTATTTTACACAGGAATAATTTCAGAGGATGTATTACGGAGCGATCTCTCGCTGCCTGAAGTGAGCTGCCGGTTCATTATCCCGGAAGGATGGCTTATTAAAGTAACGGATAATCCGGGGACTGAATTGAAAGAGCTGCTATCGAGCCTTTCACATATTGAACTTACAAGAGTCTGGATTGCTGACCTCTCTTCGGAAATAGTTGTAAGCGGCGAGATAAGCCAATATCTTGATTCACTTGAAGATGCATGGAGGTTATACCTCGGAGATGTCACTAGTAAGCTTGATCAGGAGATACATCAGATTAATGAAATGGAAAAGGTTCTTTCTGAACTCACCAAAGAAGAATTGGAGATTAAAGCAAAGCTTCCGGGAGGCGATACACGAGGTCTGGGTTTCAGACTTTTTGCCAGGAAACCTGCTGGTCAGGTTTCTTCCCAAAGCGCGCAATATCCTATCTTGAAAAACAGGTTGAATGAAATAAAGAAAAATAAGGAAGAGCTTTCCGGTGAGCTTCGGGGCAAGCAAGCATTGAAAAAAACAGGTGAGATATGGAAAAAGCTTAAGGATAAATATTCATCTCTCGATAATCATCTTACAGAATTATCAGTGAAGCTCGAAGAACGTCATCAGAAAATGACTTTGTTAATGCGACCGGTTGATGATGATGATGACCTGGAATGGAAAGGCATCCTTGACGATTACAGGAAGACACGAAGCGAAAGAGATATTCAGAAAGCTGAGCTTGACAGGCATATCGCTTTATCGGGTTATATAATGAACGGAAGCACGGAAGAGGAAGCAGGACCGAAGGTTAACGAAATTATTCAATCCTATAAATCGCAGTATAACAGCGAAATACTGGGAAAGAAATTCTTTGAATATTGTCCGGTTTTTGAATTATTTGAAGATTTTGGCAGTCTTTTGCCAAATCGTATCGATATGGAAGATATAATTACAGGTAATGACCAGGTTGAAGGTTATAAAGCGGCCCGTAACTTCCTGTCGATAGCTCAGCTTGATTACTCATTTTTTCAACAGCCTTCAAGTCGTATTCTTAAACAGAAAATTGAAAACCTTAACCACACTCTGACCCGTAATTTCCAGGATTTCTGGCAACAGTCTATTGGCCGTAACAATAAGATACACATTCAGTTCGAGCTGGATCATTATAGTGCTGCGTACGGTCAAAAAGCAGGGAAACCCTATCTTGAATTCTGGATAAAGGATGAAGGCGAGAGGTTGTACCCCAAGCAGAGAAGCCGGGGAGTGCGATGGTTTTTGTCCTTTTATATGGAATTGAAAGCCTCGGCAAATATCAATAAACAGATGGTTTTACTTGTCGATGAACCTGGTGTCAGCCTTCATGCCAGGGCCCAGGAGGATGTGCTTAAAGTATTTGAAGATATTAAGGACAAAATACAGGTAATCTATACAACCCATTCACCGCATCTTGTCGAGATAAATAAGCTTCACCGTGTTCTGGCAGTTCAGAGAGATGACCTCGACAGCCTCAGAAGCACAACGCGGATACTTGATCCGTTAAGGCTTTCATCTGCCTCGCCCGATACACTGAGTCCTTTGCAGAGTATCCTTGGCAACCCTGTATCCGGAGAAGGATTCTCTTCCAGGAAATTCAACCTTATTGTCAATGATACCGGATCTTTCTATATCCTGAATGCAATTATTCATTTAATGGGATTTAAAGGGAAAGTCAGTGTAATCCCGTCGACAAATATTTCATCAATTCCTTTAATGTGTAATATTCTGATGGGATGGGGATTAGAGTTTTCTGTTCTTCTTTTTGAAAATGATAAGGAGATTAAGATTGGAGATCTTTTGAAGGAAACAGTCTTCAAGACTGACAGTAACCGGAGAGATCTGATCGTTAAAATGCCGGAAAAATTCTTTAACTCGGAAGATCTGTTATCGACTCTTGACTTTAAAAATCATATTTTGAAAACGAGGGAAGGGATAACTGTTGCAAACTCTGAATATATAAGGGAGAAGGAAATACCCAGGAATTTTATGTTTTCAAGATTTCTTACTGATGTAAAGGATGAAGTGATAAAACTCTCGGATTTTGATGAGGAATCATTTGAGAATTTCAAGCTTGTGATCGACATCTTCAAGGGATTGAAATAAGTACAGATTTATTTTGCACTTAGTGCATGTTTTTCTATTTTTGTCGCGCTTACTGCGTCTGGAGAGATGGGTGAGTGGCTTAAACCAGTAGTTTGCTAAACTGCCGTATGGGAAACTGTACCGTGGGTTCGAATCCCCCTCTCTCCGCAAAGCTTTGCTGGTCCCCACCCGGTGGATCGCGATCCGCCAGTTGGCGGAGAGCAATCCCTTAAATCGGCCTCTCCCCAAACCTCCCGCTGTCGCGGAGCAGGCTCTTAATGATTCAATTCAACGTTATTTAAAAAATCTTACATTTGAATAAGAATCAAGGTTAAATCAAAATAAATAATTACATGAAAAAAATTGTTCTGTTCATTATCTGCCTTTTAACTGCTTATTCTGTCTTAAATGCTCAGAAAGAAGGTCTTACATCAATAAATAAGGGCGACCTTAAAGCTTATATGACATTTTTTGCATCCGATGAAATGGCCGGGAGGGAAACAGGAACTCCGGAAAATGATGCCTCTGCACTTTTCATAAAGACTAATCTCATGAGACTTGGACTTAAACCTATGTCAGATGGAGATTATCTTCAGAAGATGCCTTTTGTTGAGACCTCTGTCGATATAAAAGAACGCAGCCTTAAGATATATGACAACACAGGAAAAGTTACTTTCTCCACTGATTCACTGGTATCCTTTTCACAATCTACTAAAACAATTGAAATAGAAGGTAATGTTGTATTTGCAGGCTATGGTTATTTTGATTCAACCGGTTATAATGACCTGAAGGGGATTGATTTAAAAGATAAAATTGTTCTGATTATGACAAGAACCCCTGTATCGGCATATTCAAATGAAAAAGGCAGAGTTTTTAATGAAAGGGTTGAGGGGAAAAAACTTGGCTCAATTTTTATGGCAGGACCTAAAGCTGTTCTGCTAGTGTATGATCCCAAAAACAACTTTAAAGATGCATATGCTTCCGGACTCGCAGACATGATCCCGGCAAGTTCCGTTGCCCCGTCAACACAGGGGCGTCGTGATATGCCTTTCCTTCTTGCATTTATAACTCAATATACTGCTGATCAGCTTCTGAAATCAACTGGTAATAATCTGGCACAGATGCAGGAAAATATAAAGAGAGAAGGGAAGCCGGTTTCAACAGAGATACAGGGAATTACAACTTCGATTAAAATTCCTGTCAATACAAGAGATTTTTTTGCTTCAAATATCATTGGTATAGTTGAAGGATCTGATCCGGTTCTCAGGAATGAATGTGTAATTTATACCGCTCACTTTGATCACACAGGTAAAAATCGTGAAGGAAAGATAAATAATGGTGCTGATGATAATGCTTCAGGATCGATGGTTCTTCTTGAAGTGGCTGAAGCATTTATGAAGCTGAAAAAGGAACCTTTGCGGACAGTGGTCTTTGCCTGGGTAAACGGGGAGGAAAAAGGATTACTGGGTTCGCAGTACTATGCAAATAATCCGGTTATCCCCATGGAAAAAACTCTTGTCGATTTTAACCTTGATATGGTTGGCAGGTCAAAACTGCCATCTGATACCGGCAAATTTGCAGGCTATGACCTTGATGTTACGCAACCTGGCGAAATAATGATTTATACGGCCCATGAAAGCTCTGAGCTTATGAACCTGTTAAATTCAGCCGCTCAGGAATCAGGTATAAAGGTAATTGATAAAGGTAAGGATCTTGGGTTTGGGGGCAGCGATCACGAAAGCTTCTGGGCAAAAGGTGTTCCGGCAATCTTTTTCCACTCCGGAATTCATGCTGATCTTCACAACGTCGGGGATGATGTGGAGAAAATAGATTTTGACAAGATGGAAAAAGTTTCAAAGATGGTTTTTCTCCTTGGATACAAAGTAGCAAATCAAAAGAGCAGAATTGTTGTCGATAATCCTTTGAAACCTCAAGGGCAATAATGAACCTGTTTACATTTTGTTGAAATATTTTTATGTAAGAATTATTGTGCTTTTTCAGGCAATTTTGACATATAAATAAGAATATTCGATTTTTTTATTGTTATATCCTTAATTTATAGTATATTCGCACCGTAAAAAACTCAAACGATTAAAAAAAGAAATCGGAAGAAGTTAAAATAAACAAAGTATTAAAAAGTTTAGAAAAATGAAGAACAAAATTTTAATGGGATTAGCTGCTATCGTAATGGTTGCTGTCCTTGCTAGCTGTGGTAAAAAACCACAGGTTCAAATTGATGCTACTAATGCAGCTATTACTGCTGCTAAGACCGCTGAAGCTGATGTTTATCTTCCTGCTGAATTTGCAGCTTTACAGGATTCAATGAAGGCTATCGATGCTGCTATTACTGCTAAGGAAGGAAAAATGTTCAAAAATTTCAAAGCAGAAGTTGCTAAACTAGAATCACTTAACACTCTTGCTGGTAATGTTACTAATAATGTTGTTGCGAAGAAAGACGAAGTGAAAAAAGGAGCTGAAACAATTCTTAACGACATTAAAGCTGTCGTAGCAGAAAACGCTAAGCTTGTTACCAAACTTCCAAGAGGAAAAGAAGGTGCCGCTATTATTGAGCAGTTCAAAGCTGATCTTGGTAACGTTGATGCCGCAGTTGCTGACGCACAGGCTTCTTTCGACAAAGGAACCTATATGGATGCACTGAACAAGATCAAAGCTGCTAAGGAAAAAGCTGATAGTCTTAATTCAGAAATGAAAGCAGCTTTAACAAAAGCAAAAATCAGATTCTAATTCTGATTGACAATATTGCATAAAAATCCCCGGGTTTTCTCCCGGGGTTTTTTTTAGGCAAACATGTCAATTTCAATGGGAAAGACCTGGAAACATATTGCGATTTTGTCGGCTATTGCCGTTTTTTTGACATTAATCGGATTCCCGCTTTTTTATCCTGTTCCGTCTCCTCCCGTTAATGAAGTAAAATACGCGTTGACAGCTCTTTCACTTGCCGAAAAAAACGAGTCCGAAACCTTCTCCGGAGAACTATATACTGAGGCCAAAGCTTACTATGATTCAGCAATAATAAGCTGGCAGAAAGAAAATAAGAAATCCAGGTATTCCAGAGATTATAATAAAGTGGTAATGTTTGCCGGTTTATCAGCTCAAAAAGCAAACCAGGCTTCAGAGAATTCAAGAAACAGCTCTTCAAACCTTGATGTAAAAATCAGACAAAAGCTCAATTCTCTTAATAATCTGGTCACTGACCTGACAGAAATGTTTTCAGATTACCCGTTAACCCAGGAAATAAGGAATCATATTTCGAAAGGAAAGTTTCTTCTAATCGAGTCAGAGCTAGCTTATAAAGAAAACCAGTACAAGCTGGCTGACGAGAAGCTACAGGAGTCGGAAAATCTTCTTACTTCCTCTTATGAAAAGGCATTTTCGAACATTAGAAATTATTTCAGGTCGTATCCGGAGTGGAAAAGATTGATTGACAGCACTATAACTGTTTCTAAAGAAACCCGCGATTATTCAATAATTGTTGATAAATACTCACGAAAGGTATTTGTCTATCTTGATGGCGAAAAAATAGACGAATATTCTGCTGAACTCGGGAAAAACTGGGTTGGAGATAAACGAGTCAGAGGCGACAAAGCGACTCCCGAGGGTATGTACAAGATAACAAAGAAGTTCGAAAGCGATAGTACCAAATACTATAAGGCACTGCTTCTAGATTATCCAAATAATGAGGATACCGCAAATTTTGAAGCTGCAGTTGCAAAAGGCACGTTGCCTAAATCAGCAAAGATCGGAGAGATGATTGAAATTCATGGTAACGGAGGCAAAGGAGCCGACTGGACTTCCGGATGTATTGCTCTAACTGACAGGGAAATGGATAGTATTTTTAAGATTGCAAAAATTGGCACCACTGTAACTATAGTTGGATCAATGAACGATTTGAAGCGAGTTCTGAACAGATAATCCTTTTTATGGAGAATGAAATAACAGATAATGGGTCACTCTCTGAAACTGAACATCAGCCAGTTGCAAACGAGGATTCTTTAACCATTCCGGCTGAAAAGTCATTCTATCAGCAAATACTTGATAACAAAAAGCTTATTGAAGTATTACATAAAACATTTATCGGTATCCTTGTTTCTTTGGCTATTATTTTTCTTTTTGTTTTCTTCATCTACATTATTCCTGCATTACAGGAAATCCCATCAGGTGATAAAACCATAGTGACAAATAATACTGAGTTAAAGAAAGAACCATCATATAAAAAGCAGATATCTCAGATGAACAGGGATATCCAGCGCCTTTCACGAAAATATAACGGGTACACAACAGGTCAGTCATATCTTGTCATCAATACAACCGACAACCTGTTTTACCTCTTCAGAAATAAAAAGCAGGTAAGGGAAGGACACTGCAGCACAGGCAGCTTTAAAATGCTTAAAACAGAGGAGGGAAGAAGCTGGATTTTCAAAACACCAAAAGGCAAATTCTGGATTCAGGGGAAGATTACAAATCCTCCATGGCGAAGACCTGACTGGGCGTATGTCGAGGAAGGATTGCCAATACCTTCGCAGGATGACCCGTCGAGATATGAGTATAATGTGTTGGGCGACTACGCTATGGCACTGGGTGAAGGTTATTTAATACATGGTACAATCTATAAACGGGCGCTAGGAATGCCTGTAACTCACGGATGTGTCCGTCTTGATGATGACGACCTTAAAGTTATCTTTAATACGCTAAGCATTGGTTCCAAAGTTTATATATTCTGATAACATGGGAACAGAAACTATAAATAAGCCTCCTGTCAGAAAATATGCATTGGTTGTCATTGCAACTTTCATTCTCATCTTCCTTATTTATTATTCTGTTATGAATTTATTGAGTCCTGTCAGAAAACTGGAAGAATTAAAAAAAGAGTACGCTTTCAGGCAGAATGAAAAGAACAAAATAGATGAAAGAGTTTTTAATGATTCAGCTTATCTTAAATTATTGAAGGACAGATCTTTTCTTCAATCAAGGGTAGCGATGGCTGAAACCGATTCAATTTATCTTACAATAAATCTTGCTGACAGCATAGTAAATCTTGAGATAAGCGGCGTTTCTGTTCACAAAACAAAGATAAAAAAGCTGAATATCAGTAAAATGTTAAGGGATGATAACAGCTATACAATTTCTTCATTTCTCTCAAAACCATTTAATATTTCAAAAAATTATTCTTCCATTCCGAAGGTACCATTAATGATAAAAATGGCGCCTAAGGATACTTCTGAATATATTCCCGATATTTTCCCTGATACTGCTGATTATGAGCCGGTTAATTATATTATGGCGATTGAAAACGGGACAAGGATAATTGTATATCAGGAAGAAAAGTTAAATCCGGGTGACAATATACATCTCTTCTGGTTCGATTTACGATACAGGTTACGCAATACCCTTGAGTCATTAAAAAGTTCTTTAACCTTTAAAGTTCCTGAATATCACCCGTTTATAAAGTTAAGACTTCCCAGGGCTGATGCTAAAATCATATACCGCGCCCTGCCTGAACACGGGCAAATTGCTGTTTACAGATAGTTAAAAATCTTTTCCGGGGAATAATACTTACATATAAAAAAAGATGTAAGTTTATAATCACTTTTTAATGGATTTTAAATGGCAAGATTTACTGGGGTAATCGGAATAATCATAATTCTAGGACTGGCTTTTTTATGGTCAAATAATCGGAAAGCAATAAACATCAGGCTTGTAATTACAGGATTGATATTGCAAATAGCGCTGGCAGTCTTTATTTTAAAGGTCCCGATAGGCCAGGATATCTTCGCCTGGCTAGGAAAAGCAATAAACAAGCTTCTGGACTTTTCTCAGGAGGGTGGTTATTTTATCTTTGGCGACTTGACCAAAATAACAAAGATTCTTCCTCCGGAAATTGTCAAAAAAGGTGTTTTCCTGTTTGTTCTGATTCCAACAATAATCTTTGTATGTGTCCTTGTTGCAATGGCTTATCATGTAGGACTTATGCAACGAGTTGTAGCATTGCTGGCCCGATTTGTACACTGGGCGATGAGGGTGAGCGGAAGTGAAGCTCTTTCGAACGTTGCAAGCGCTTTTGTCGGACAGGTCGAAGCACAGATCATGATCCGTCCCTATCTTTCAGGTATGACCAAATCTGAGCTCCTTGCTTCTATGACAGGAAGCATGGCCTGTATAGCAGGCGGAGTTATGGCTGTTTATATTTCGTTTGGAGTTCCTGCATCATACCTTCTTGCGGCAAGCCTTATGGCTGCCCCAGGAGCTCTCGTGATCTCTAAAATAGTATATCCTGAGACCGAAATATCAGAGACAAAGGGAAAAGTAACCCTTGAAGTAAAAAAAGAACATACAAACATCATGGATGCGATATCAGCCGGAGCCTCAGATGGCATGAAGATCTCCATAAATGTGATAGCAATGCTTATAGGGGTTATTGCACTTGTCGCACTTGTTGATGCACTCCTCGGTTATTTTGGCCATTTCCTCGACTGGATAGGAGTCAGCCTGAATTTCATGCATCTGGATGTCACAGACCTTCGGCTCAAGGATGTATTCGGAGTTTTCTTCTCGGGTTTCGCAATCGTTATGGGTGTACCTGTCAAAGAATCAATCGATGTCGGCTCATTAATGGGTACCAAGATGGTTATCAATGAGTTCGTTGCATATACCGATCTAAAGCCGATGATTGCAGACCATATGTTGAGTGCTAAATCAATTGCTATTGCAAGCTTTGCCCTGTGCGGTTTCGCAAACTTCAGCTCCATTGCAATTCAACTGGGAGGCATCGGGGCGATGGCTCCTGACAGGAAAGCCGATCTTGCCAGACTGGGATTCAAAGCCATGATCTGCGGTACCATGGCTTCATATATTTCTGCTTCTCTGGCGGGGATACTGCTGTAGGGGATTACCTGCGGTGATCTCTTTTGGGGAACCCTGCAAAGCCAAAGCAAATCCGGTTTCGCGGTGTTTTGTTTTTATTCATGGAGATTTATAAGCCCCTCCCTCTCTGGGGGAGAGCCTGTCCCGCGACAGCGGGAGGTTTGGGGAGAGGACAATGTAAGGGATTATTCGCTTCGCTCATGATCCCTGTTGAGGCATCCAGCAAAGCCAAAGCAAATCCCGCTTCGCGGTGTTTTGTTTTTGTTCATGAGGATGTATAAGCCCCTC
>JAPLEC010000327.1 GCA_026391515.1 Bacteroidia bacterium
GATGGTGATCTTCAGGATGAGCTGCTTGACAGATCATTCATTGATGACTGGGATTATGTAAATCATAAGCCGGTCAGGCTTCTGGATGCTTCGCAGTATGGAGGTACATCTATAAATGGCTCAAAAGCGACTCCGGTAGTAAGTGCAGATATTCTTGGTGACTGGCGTGAAGAGGTCATCTTCAGGGGAAGGGATAATGCTTCACTGCTTCTTTTTACTACCACAATACCAACAAGTTACAGGATGCCGACTCTAATGCACGATCCGGTTTACAGAATGGGAATTACCTGGCAGAATGTGGTGTATAACCAACCCCCGCATCTTGGATTTTATATTGGCGATGGCATACCTGAGAATAAACAGAAGTAAAAACGAAGAAAAGAGGACGAGACAAGGAACGAAGTGACGCAGTTCCGCGAAGCGGAAGGGTTAAAAGAGGAGAGGGGGAGATGAGAAAAAAAAGACGGATATTGTTTTTGTTTCTGTAATTCACTATATTTGATGCATAATAGAAATGAAATGAATTTCATTGAATTCCGAAACATCTTTCTGTCCCTGGCATGCTTTACCACAAACCAGGTGTATGCATCGTATCCTGAGTTTAACAGGAACAATCTGGGCCGCTGGGTAAAGAAGGGTTACCTCGTCCGGCTCCGGCAGAGTTATTATGCCTTCCCTGAATACAGGGAGTCAGCAGAATTTGCACTTTTTTTTGCTAACAGGATTTACAAGCCTTCATATATATCATTGCATACCGCTTTGTCATTTTACGGGATCATCCCCGAAGCCGTACCCCGGATAACAAGCGTGACAACTTTGAAGACGATAACATTCAGCAATGATTTCGGTGAGTATTCTTATAAAAATATCAAGCCTGATATGATGTTCGGATATGACCTGAAGGAGATGGAAGGTGGCAGACGAATAATGTTCGCCACACCGGAAAAGGCTTTAATAGACCTGCTCTATCTTTATCCATTTTATAATACCGAACATGACCTTGAAGAGCTGCGTCTTGATGAATCTTATATGGAGGATGACTTTAATAAAAAAAGATTAATGGAATACTCTGACCGCATTGGCAGCAAAGCACTCAGTAATCGCATTGAGATGCTGAGAAAAGTACATAACATTAAGTAAGAGCTGTATGGTAGACCTGAACTTAATAAAGAACTTTTTCCCGGAGCAGATCAGGAATAATACACTTCTTGGCAAAAGCATGATTAAGGAATATATTCAGTTGTTAATTCTCGACTACCTTTCCACAACACAATACATCCGTAAGCTAATCCTCATTGGCGGCACCAACCTTCGCCTGGTAAAGGGAATAGACAGATTCTCGGAAGATCTGGACTTTGACTGTAAGGAGATGAACGAAGAGGTGTTTCTGCAAATGAGTGATGATGTCATGAGTGCCCTTGGAAGAAACGGATATAAAGTAGAATCTAAGGACAAAAAGAGTCCGAAGCTGACAGCATTCAGAAGGAACATTTACTTTCCGCAGTTCCTTCTTGATCTGGGGCTTTCAGGCTACAGGGAAGAAAGCTTCTTTATAAAATTAGAAGCTCAGGATCAGGGAGTAACCTATACTTCGGAAATCAAAAATATCAAAGGCTGTGGTTTTTACTTTCCATTTCCTGTACCTCCTGATGCAGTTCTGTGTGCAATGAAACTGGCGGCTTTGCTTTCAAGACAAAAGGGAAGAGACTTCTATGATACAATGTTCCTGCTGGGGCAGACTGCCCCTGATTATGTATTTCTTTCAGCTAAAAATGGAATTCACAATCTGCCTGAACTTAAATCTGCTGTCGGGGAACTGTTGCCAAAAGTCGATTTAAAAAATAAATCAAGGGATTTTGAGCACCTTCTCTTTACAAAAGATAACAGCAGAAGAATAAGCTCTTTCGGAGAATTCATACGGCAGATGAAATGATATAGAGGTAAAAGCAGCGCGGGGGAAAACCAATGATGGTAATCTTTAATAAACTATAGAGGCTGATGAATATTTCAATCTCCCAATTCCTTCAAACAGCCGGACCGGCAATCCTCGACCGGGGCCGTGATTATTTCAAGAACGGCCATGTGATCTCTTTTGAAGAGATCCAGCCGGGCGAATATGAGGCTGTAGTTGAAGGGACTGAAGATTACTTAGTTAATCTGACAGTAATTAACGGCAGCCTTGAAGACTGTTCGTGTACCTGCCCGTACGACTTTGGTTCAGTATGCAAGCATATTGTAGCGGCAGTCATGTATCTGCAAAAAGAAGAACCCGGGTTTCAGGAGCCAATAAAGGAAAAAAAGAGTGTGAAGAGACCAAAAGCTAAAAAGAAGACCATCTCAGAGCAGGTTGATGAAATGCTTGGTTCAATTTCTCATGATGATTTAAAGGAGTTTGTAAAAAAACAATGTATCTCGGATCCTGCATTCCGCAGATCATTTATTTCGGGATTTCTGTATAAAACATCCGAAGAATCACCGGAAATGTATCGTGAGCAGGTTAAGGGCATTCTCCGAAGTGCAAAAGGGAAAGATAATTTTATCAGCTGGTCGCGGGTCGGGATGGTTGGTAAGGCTGTAAATACTATGCTCGAAATAGCCAACCGCCATGTAAGTGACGGTAATTTTATGAGTGCCATTGGTATATGCTTTCCAGTGGCAGAAGAGATGGTCAAAGCTCTTGATTATGCCGACGACAGCGATGGCGATATAGGAGAAAATACCAATCTTGCTTTTGATATTCTGGCACAAGTTTCAGAATCTGATTTATCTGAAGAAGTGCGCCTTCATCTTTTCGAACAAGTTCTAAAAGACTATAAGAAAGAGATCTTTTCAGGCTGGGACTGGCAGGTCAACCTGCTTGAGATTGCTGTTCAGCTTGCAAAGACGGAGATAGAGGCGAAAAAAGTCATGTCCCTTTTAAGCACTCATTCACATTATGAGTACGAGAGTGAACAGATGACAAAACTTGAATATGAGCTGATCAGGAAAATGTCGGGCGAGGCCGAAGCAGAAAAATTCATTGAACAAAACCTTGATAACCCTGATCTCAGGCGCAATGCGTTGGAGAAAGCTATAAGAACCGGCGATTTCGAAAAGGCTGAAACTCTTGCAAGGGATGGAATTAGCCAGGACTCAGAAGATAAACCGGGACTGGCAAAAGAGTGGTATGACTGGCTGTTGCGAATCGCCATGAAAAAGGATGACAGAGGAAAAATTATCGAATATGCCAGGTATCTGTTCGTTGATGGTTTCAGACATGACCAGGATTATTATGCAATTCTTAAGAAACATACAGATAAATCTGAATGGCAAAATTTTGTGGAAGGAATAATCTCCGAAATAAGGAAGAAAAGTCACTGGTCAGAAATCGACGTAATAGCAAAGATATACATTGAGGAACAGTGGTGGGAAAGGCTTCTGGAACTTGTCAGCGGAACGAAACATCTTCCTTACATTCAACATTATGAAAAATACCTGTCTGATTTATACCCGGCTGAACTGGCTGAGCTTTATGAAAAAGGGATAGTGGATTATCTCAAAAGAATGACAGGACGAAACCATTATCAGGAAGCATGCCGTTATATGCGTCGTATAATTAAGCTTGGCGCCCGTAAGCGGGTTAACGAACTTATTCTTTTCCTTCGCAGGGAATATCCCCAGCGAAGAGCTTTGTTGGATGAACTGAATAAGATATGAAAGGAATACATAATACAAAGAAGTTCTTATTTCTCTGTTCGTTTGCTTTGCCAGCCGTCTTCGTCGGCCATAGGTCGACTACGACGACCGAAGGCCGAAGAGACAGCGAAGGATGGTTCTTCATTCTTAATTCAAAAAAAATAGTCTATGACTAAAACAGCATTAATAGCAGGAGCTTCAGGCGGCATCGGCCTTGAACTGGCACGGATACATGCATCCAAAGGGGACAATCTTGTTCTTGTCGCCAGGAGAGGAGCCAGGCTTGCTGAAGTGAAGTCAGAGCTTGAATCAAAGTTCAAAGTCAGCATTTATAATATTGTAAAGGACCTATCGGTTAAAGATGCTGCTAAAGAAGTTTTTGATGAAGTAAAAAAGCAGAACATTATAATTGATTACCTGATCAATAACGCCGGTTTCGGAGATTTTGGATTATTTGCAAAAAGTAATTGGGAAAAACAGGTGGGTATGATAAATCTGAATATCACCGCATTAACCCAATTAACCTGGCTTTTTTTACCTGAAATAATCAGCAGGGGAGAAGGTAAAATACTGAATGTCTCTTCACTCGCAGCATTCCAACCAGGTCCGACCATGTCAGTTTATTTTGCCTCCAAAGCATTTGTACTTAGCTTTTCAGAAGCCCTTAATAATGAAGTAAGGGACAAGGGAATAACAGTGACGGCTCTTTGCCCGGGCTCGACAGAAAGCAATTTTCATGCGGTCGTCCTTGGTGATCCGAAACTTGTAAGAAAGAGAAAAATGATGACTGCGAAAGAGGTTGCAGAGATTGGTTACAGGGCGATGATGAAAGGAAAACCTGTGGTCATACCCGGATTAAAAAACTCATTTCTGGTTTTTGCATCAAGGTTTGCTCCGAGAGAGCTGGTAGTAAAAATGGTCAGGAAGATTCAGGGGGAGAAGAATTTTTACAAAATCTAAATTGAACGAAGAATGAAGAACAAACGACAGCGAAATCAGAACTTCTGAATTCGACATTCGAATGTTCGTTGTTCTTACTTCAAATTCTTCAAAAGATAACCCACCCCAACCCCTCCCAGGAGGGGATTTTTCGGGCTATCTCTATTTCACTATTCTTAATGGTGTGATAGTCACCGGTCCCAGAAGCCCTGACTCCCGAGGCTTCCATGATGAAGCATCGAAAATACCGTTCTTAGTATTCTCACGAATTCTTGCTGCAAAATTGACATTATAGAATTTCTTCCACTCTATATTATTACGATCCATATATGCAATGCGGTTTGCCATCAGGTTCGAGACTTTTATTTCAAGAGTGTTTTGTTTTTTAAGCTCCTTCTTATCTATAATAACCTGAAAATCAGGACCAACCAGCACTGCAATCTCTTTTCCGTTCAGAGTCACCCGTGCACTTTCACAGATTTTACCAGGGTTCAACAACCAGGCATCTGCTTTTCCTGAAGGCTTTGTAAAGCTGAAAGAATATTTGGCAGTTCCTGAGAAATCTTTAACACCATCCTTGTTGAATTCTGTCCACGAAATAAGTTTACTGATTTCTGATGAGGCAGGTAATGCCGGTCCTCCTTCAATGAAATCAACTTTCCAGGTTCCTGTAATCTCTTTTGAAGCAGTAAGAGGATCATAGAAGCTATAAGGTTTTCCTGATACAGGTTCCTTATAACCTGTAATAATCAATGATTCACCCGGTAATAACCTGAAATAGATTTCGGTTTCTCTGCCAGATTTTATTCTTGATTTTGCCAGTCCGAATTTATCAGTTGTTGGATTGAAAATAGCTGCAGATGAGACGTTTATCTGGAATGGAAGCCATCCATCAAAAGCTTTTTCACCCTGGTTAAGGATGAAATAATTATATCCGGTTTTAGTTTCGCGTCTTGTAAATTTTATCTGACTATCTGTCATTGATTCCCTCCTTATTCCGGCAAAAATTAATAGTTCATTTAGATCATCCCCCATAAGAAAACTGCCTTTTCCAAAATTTGCTTTGACGACTTTGGGATTATTTGTTTCTGAAAAGCTTATTCCTTTTTTGAATTGCTGAAAGACCTCATTTTTTGCTTCCAGACTACCCCATCCTGCAACATTTTCAGGCAGATTCCCGTAAACAATTATTCTGGCTCCCTCATTTGCCAGCTTAAGAATCTGACCAAATGTCTCGATCGGGATATATTTGCAGCCGGGGAGAATCAGAGTCTTGTATACATTCCCTTCAGTCATAAGCTGTTCATCAGCAGCTTCAGTGTTTTTTATCTGAAGGTCAGAAATATAGTCGTAAGCATATCCTTTTTCAAGCATCATATCGGCAGCTTTTTTGAAGAATGTGCCATTGTAAGCAGGGCCTAAAGCATCGAAGTGTTCAAGTAATCCCCTGCCATATTCTGCATAACGGTCGAATATGGGGAAGTACAGAAGGATGTCATTATCTGCGACTCCGGACTGCAGAAAAGACTGAACGCGGGTGATATATTTGTTCAAAGCTTCAAAATCATTCCAGAAAGTGTTTGCAGGAGTAAATTCAACTGCAGCATAAAAAAGGAATCCGGGCCATGGTTCATTTTGAGGTGAGAAGCATGTTCCATGATAAAAGAGATGGTTTATCCCTCCCAGAAAAAATTTATTCACGGCTTTTTTGACATCACCAAGCGTGGAACTGAAATGTTCTCCAAGCCACGTTGCAGCTTCGCATGATGCATAAAACTTGCCGGTAACATTTGCTGCTGATGAAGCAAACTTCAGCTTTGTCAGCTCACTGCCTTCGGTTTCAGGGATATCTGTTGCAGCATAAAGATCAAGAATATTTCCCGGGGAACCATGAGCCTGATTTCGTGTCAGCTTCGCCTGCTTATGCGCCCATTCGGTCCAGTGAGTTGTGAATTTTTCAAGCAGCAGATCAGAAATTGTCTGGCGATAATCTGATAACACCCTTGCATTTTTTTCAGGATCATCTTTCTGGAACAATGCAGGAAGGTGCTCAGCCAGGTCATATCCCCGCCTTATATAGAATTCATGAAATATATCATTTGTCCAGTTGGATTGTCCTGTAGCATCGTCAACTTCGTAAGAATCGTTGAAATAACCGCGAATGTTATCCAAATCATAATCTTTGAAAATAGTATCAAAGTGTCTGAGATAATTATTTATTGCCTGTCCAGAGAAATGATCGATCACATCTCCTTCGCCACCAGGACC
>JAPLEC010000282.1 GCA_026391515.1 Bacteroidia bacterium
GGTAATAAGGAACTATATACGAAAAAGGTTTCTGAATAGTTGTTACAAAAATATAATTTCCATCGGGAGAAACACTTACCTCGGAATACATAGCAGAAGATTTAAACAATTCTGCTTTGCCGGTAATTGAGATTTTATAAAGATCAGAGGTAATTAATGTTTCAAAATTCTGTTCATCGGCTTTATTTTTCAGCAAATCCTGAAAAGTTGGATTCTGCGATATAGAGCCATCGCTTGTTGAAACAGTAGGTCCTTTGGGCAAATCTTTTTTTGTATCAATTAAAGCAACCCTGTTTTTTGGTAATAATTTTACCAGCAAATTTTCATTGTCGTTTAACCAACTGATAGGATTCCCCAAATTTGCATTAACAACTGCTTCGGTTAACCTTTCAGCCCTGGCAGTCTCAACATCTAAAACCCATAATTCTACCCCTTTATCTGCTGTATGAGTAAACGCAATTTTCTTTTCGTTTGGAGACATTGAAATATAGCTAATCCTGGGATTCTGTGGTAATCCTGTTACCTGTATTTCATCCGAAGCAGCAATTTTCCTGATTTTTAACTTATTAATATATGTTATGGTACTCGCAATATTAGTAACAGGATTTATACGTAAGCCACCTAACCGCATTTCTTCCTGATATAAATCACTGAGTGATTTGTATGTGTCACGGTAGCTCAGTAACATATATTCCTTTTTTGAGTCCATGGTTACAGTTGGAGCTCTTTCATAATCAGCTAATGCCAAAATTTCAGCAGATGGCTTCTGAAAAGTCAGATTTTCCTGTGCATTGGAGAACAGGTTTAGACCAAGAAGTGTTATAAGAATCACAATAGTCTTCTTCATGATTTTAAAATTTTAATTTTCTGATATTAAATAAAACCTACCGATAGGTAAGTCCTTCATCATAGTTGAAAAGAGCATAGCCTTCACCTTCCATGTAACCCGGCACATCTTCTTTCTGATTTTCAACGGCAGCATCAGATACAGGAGTCGAAAAAGGCATCTTTCCTGTCGGGTTAAACTTTCCGGTGATAACATCAAGAAGGGCGTCGGCAGTTGTTCCGAAAGTTGCCAGAACTCCTTTAATATTAGCCCTGGTTCTATCATTATAAATTTCATCTATTACCCATGGATTTGTATAGTTTATTACCAGGATTGTCGGTTTTTTAGATGATAATTTATTGATATAATCCACATCAACGGAACATTTTGATAATGATAGCGATATAGGAGCTCCGGTTGAACCAAACAATGAATTCCCGGTTGGTATTACCCATAAAAGAATTATATCAGCATCTGCCGGTTTATTTACAAATTCGACAGGATATTTATTGTCATTTATTGCATAGATATCAGCAGCTTCCGGTTGCTGAGCCCTTGCATTTCTCTGAAGTGATTCAAAATAGATCTTTGTTTTTGATGCAACCGGTAATGTATTATTTTCATTACGTAACAATACAATTGATTTCCGCAATGCCAGGTCAGCTCTCTCTTTAAATTTGGCATTGTTTACAATTTTTTCGGCTGCATCGGGATCAACATAAGGATTTTCAAAAAGCCCGAGTTCAAATTTCTCTTTTAGCAGAAGAGTTACAGAGTTGTCAATTAAACTCATATCGACCATTTTGCTGTTTATTACATCAAGGAGAACTTTCGGATCGGAAATCCCTGAAAAAATATTTACTCCTGCCTCCAGTGCTTTCTTATATCGCTCAGGAATCGTCAGGCTTTCAACACCCCAGAACATTCTGTCTATCGGACCTGTATCAGAGTTTATGATTCCCTTAAATCCCAGCTGTGTTCTGAGGAGGTCATTAATAACACCTTTGTTAAAAGCATATCCAACCTCTTCATACTCAGTACCTGACGGAAGGGAATAATAAGGCATAATAGCTGATGTACCTGCTTTTATTGCAGCCTGGAATGGTATAAGATTGTTTTTAAACATTCCTCCCGGATAGATTTCTTTTTTGCCCCAGTCAAAGTGAGAATCCTGTCCTTTTTCTCCTGATCCTCCACCCGGGAAATGTTTTGTTGTAAGAGCAACTGAATTCGGATTTAAGCTGTCACCCTGAAATCCCAAAACCACCTCTGTGATCATTTTAGCTACCCATTCTGCATTTTCGCCAAATGTTCCGTTAATTCTCGACCATCTTGGTTCAGTTGAAAGGTCAGCCATATACATATATCCTTTTCTAAGTCCGACAGCACTCCATTCCTGGCGGGCGATATCAGCAAATTCCCTGGTTAATACCAGGTCGCGCATGGCGGAAAGTCCAAGCTCTCCGGGCCATTTTGAAAAGACGGTTGAGCCGACACTTGTACCGATTTCAGCATTTGTGGTAATGTGATTACGCGGATTTGATGCAATGATGGCAGGAATGCCTAATGGTTCGCTTTCACACAATTCCTGCAATTTGTTTGCCCATTCAGCTGTTATCCTTGCACTTTCATTTGCCCTCAGGATAAAATGTCGGTTATGAAATTCCTTGACCATTTTTGAAGTTCCAGCCGAACTGTACATACCGCCAAAACGTTGCATATTTCTGGCTTGCGCATCTCCTCTGTTTGCATCCCTAGCAGGTTGTCTGTTTCTGTCGGGAGCTGCTTGTCTGTTCCTGTCAGGCGCTCCTTCCGGTAGTCTGTTTTGACCGGGACCAGCATTACCGAAGTTCTGTGATGGTCCGCCTTCATCAAGATCACTGGCTGAAAGCTTATTATCAGAAGCTTCAGCTCTTCTTGAACCCACCATATTTAATGAATTGATAAGCATAAATCCGGCTTTTTCTTCGACAGACATCTTTGAAAGAAGATCTTTGCTTCTTTCATCTGCTGATAACCGCCAGTCTTCATACTTATCGAGCTTCCCATTCTTATTAAGATCTTTGAATTTCAGACCGTGTTTTTCAATGATATTGACCGACCTGTAACCGAGCACCGGTTGAGGTTTCTTTTCTTTAGAAGAAGTACATGAAGAAAATCCAACTATTACCAGGAGGATGATCGTCAGGATTGAAAAAGTGTTTTTCATATTCAGATTATTTTTTTGTTTAGATAAAAAGTTACTATTTCCCAATTTTGATTAGCTCTCTCTTGCGGTCATTTTCATCAAGAAGGATTTTTCTCAGGCGCATAGATTTTGGGGTGATCTCAATATATTCATCTGAAGCGATATATTCCATTGCCTCTTCAAGCGAAAACCGTACCGGTGGAGCAAGAATCGCCTTGTCGTCTGAACCGGAAGCCCTCATATTAGTAAGCTTCTTTGTTTTTGTGACATTGACAGTGAGGTCGTCCTGGCGCGTGTATTCACCGATGACCTGTCCCATATATACTTCTTCACCGGGGAAGATAAAGAATCTGCCCCGATCCTGCAGTTTATCTAAAGCATAAGCTGCAGCTGTCCCGGACTCCATGGCAATAAGTGAGCCGTTACGTTTTACTGTCATTTCACCTTTCCAGGGTTCGTAGCAGTCAAAGCGGTGAGCCATTACAGCCTCGCCTTCAGTCACTGTAAGTACCTGGTTCCTGAGGCCAATGATCCCGCGTGCAGGGATCTTGAAATCGAGATGGGCACGATCATTTTTTATCTCAATGTTTAAGATCTCACCCTTTCTCTGTGTGACCTGCTCAATTACCTTACCTGCGAAATTATCGGGCACCTGCACAGTTAGTGCCTCTATGGGTTCACACCTGATCCCATCAATAACCCTTATAATCACGTTAGGCTGACCAACCTGCAGTTCAAAACCCTCACGACGCATTGTTTCAATAAGGATTGAAAGATGAAGTATACCTCTTCCGAATACCATGAAAGCTTCCGGTGATTCTGTCTCTTCGACTTTCAATGCGAGGTTCTTTTCAGTTTCCCGGAAAAGTCTGTCCCTCAATTGGCGTGATGTTACCAGTGTTCCTTCACGTCCGAAAAAAGGTGAATTATTTGAAGTGAAGCGCATGCTCATGGTAGGTTCGTCGACTGGAATATACGAAAGTCCCTCAGGGTTAAGAGCATCTGCAATGGTATCGCCTATCTCGAAATCCTCCATTCCGAAAACTGCACATATTTCACCTGATGGTACCGGTTTTTTAGTCTTCTCCTTTCCCAGTCCTTCAAAAAGGTAAACCTCTTTGACAGTGTTTATAATAACTTTTCCAGTGCGTTTGATAAGAGATACCTGGCTGCCTGGAACCAGTATTCCCCTGCTTATTTTACCTACAGCAATGCGTCCCATATATGAAGAATAATCAAGAGATGAAATTCTCATCTGAAGTGTTCCTTCTCCAATTTTTGGTGATGGAATATATTCTAATATAGTATCCAGCAGAAAGCTCACATCAGTTGCTGGTTTCGACCAGTCAGGTCCCATCCAGCCCTGTTTCGAAGAGCCGTAAACAGTTGGAAAATCGAGCTGATCTTCCGTTGCTTTCAGACTATACATAAGGTCAAAGACTTTTTCCTGTGTCTCTTCAGGCTTACAGTTTGGCTTATCAACTTTATTGATTACAACAATGGGTTTCAGTCCCAGTTCAAGGGCTTTCTGGAGGACAAAACGTGTTTGCGGCATAGGCCCTTCAAGTGCATCAACTATAAGCAGTACTCCCTCAGCCATATTCAGAACCCTTTCAACCTCTCCACCAAAATCGGAATGGCCGGGAGTGTCGATAATGTTGATCTTAACATTTTTGTATTTCACGGAAACATTTTTTGAGAGTATCGTGATGCCTCTCTCCCTTTCGAGTTCATTGGTGTCGAGAATAAGGTTGCCCATAACCTGGTTTTCACGGAAAAGCTTAACCTGGTATAAGATACGGTCAACAAGCGTAGTTTTGCCATGGTCGACGTGGGCAATAACAGCTATGTTTCTTATTTCTTTCATTCACTGATGCTTCTTTCTGGGCTGCAAAAGTAGAAAAAGGGTTGTCATTTCAGCCGGTTACGAAAGATTATTTTTATTTCTCTTACTCTTGTTCTCTCTCTGTTTTAGTACCCCGAAGGTTCACAAGTTGCAGTCAGCTCGCATCATTTTCTCACATCCGGTTAAGGATGTAAATTACCGGATATTTCCGCGGGTACAGATTTATTTAATGATTGTTGCCTCAAAAGGAGAGGCAGGAAGCCCTTCAATATTGTATAGATTTGCACCTTCAGGATTATCAGCCCAT
>JAPLEC010000190.1 GCA_026391515.1 Bacteroidia bacterium
ACAGGCTCTTCAAAGGGGGACTCATAATAGTCAACTTATGACACTTTTCTTATATATTCTTCAGCTTTTTTGATGGCTTTCTTTATACCGTCTGGATTCTTTCCCCCGGCGGTAGCAAGGAATGGCTGTCCGCCGCCTCCACCATTAATTTCAGGAGCGATTTCCTTTATTATATTCACTGCACTGATGTTTTTTTCGGTTACAAGTTTGTCGCTCACCATAACAACAATATTGGCTTTATCTCCAATTGCTGATCCAATAACAACTACGCAGTTATCAGAAGCTTTTCTTACCTCGAAGGCTATTTTTTTAAGTGTGTCAGGTGAATCTGTTTCTATCTGCCCTGCGACATATCTGATACTCTTTATAGTAACTGCATTTTCTTCAAGATTTTTAAGGGCAAAATGAGCTGACTGCGCCTCATATTTTTCAACTGTTTTTCTGAGAGAATTATATTCAGCAATTAGTTTTTCTACAGACTCTTTAACGTTTCCGGTACTTTTAAGAAGAACTCCGATTTCCTCGAGTGAGTTTAATTTTTCATTTATATACTCATCTGCTTTTGCTGCCGTTACAGCTTCGATTCTTCTTATTCCTGCAGCAATTGCTCCTTCTGATACTATTTTTATTATTCCAATGCTGGCTGTCGATTCCACATGTGTTCCTCCGCACAGCTCAACTGAATTTCCAAATTCGACAACTCTTACTGTCTCTCCATATTTTTCTCCAAAGAGAGCCATAGCACCCATCGATTTGGCTTTTTTCAGGGATATATTTTCAGTAACCCTGCAATAATGGTTTTCCCTTATCAGCTTATTTGCTATCATTTCGACTCGTGCCAGTTCTTCCCTGCTGATTTTACTGAAGTGACTGAAGTCGAACCGAAGCCTGTCGGGTGTTACGAGTGAGCCTTTCTGTTCTACATGCTTCCCAAGAACAGCCCGTAATGCGTAATGTATAAGATGAGTGGCAGTGTGATTACTCGCAGCCATTTGCCGTTTTTCAATATCAACAACTGCCGTAAAATGAGCTTTCGGATCAGAAGGTGCTTTTTTTGCAATATGAATAATTAATTCATTTTCCTTAATCGTATCAATGATCAATATGCGTTCATTTTCGGAAAATATATATCCTGTATCACCTACCTGCCCACCCGATTCTGCATAAAACGGAGTTTTGTTGAAAACAAGCTGACATACCTCAGTGTTTTTCAGTTTAACATTCCTGAGCTTACTGATAAGTACCTCATCTTCAGTCTTTTCATAGCCTGTGAAATATGTCTCATCAGATTCCCTGATTATCTGCCAGTCTCCCGCATCGAGTGCTGCATCCTTTCTCGATCTGCTTTTCTGTCCATGCATCTCTTTTTCAAACCCTTCAATATCGAGCTTCATCCCATTTTCCCTTAGGATAAGCTGGGTAAGATCGACCGGGAAGCCATATGTGTCATAAAGTTCGAAAGCAACTTTACCCGGCAGAATATTCTCTTTGTTCTTTTTCATGTCAGTGATCATCCTGCTTATCATCTTCAGTCCTTTTCCGAGTGTTTTCAGAAAAGAAGATTCCTCTTCAAAAATGATCTTTGAAATCTGGTCCTGTGATGTTTTTAATTCCGGGTAATAATCTCCCATAATCGAAGCAAGAACAGGTACAAGCTTGTACATGAAGGGTTCTTCAATCTCGAGATTATTGTACGCGTACCTGACTGCCCGGCGGAGAATTCGCCTTATAACATATCCGGCTTTATTATTTGAAGGAAGCTGTCCGTCTGAAACAGAAAATGCAATGGCCCTGAGGTGATCGGCAACCACGCGCATGGCAATATCCGACTTACCGTTTGCTCCATATTTCTTACCGGTAATAGCTGAGATTTCACTGATTAAGGATTGGAAGAGATCGGTATCGTAATTGGATTTCTTATTCTGAACAACCATGCAAAGCCGTTCGAATCCCATTCCGGTATCGACATGTTTTGAAGGAAGCATTTCGAGAGATCCGTCAGACTTCCTGTTGTACTGAATAAAAACCAGGTTCCATATCTCTATAACTTCCGGATGGCCTTTATTTATAAGCTCATGTCCGGGTATCTTGTCTCTTTCAATTTCACTTCTGATATCTATATGGATTTCGGAACAAGGGCCACATGGACCCGTTTCTCCCATTTCCCAGAAATTATCCTTTTTAGTTCCTTCAATAATATGGTTTCGCAATTTCGGGAAGCATTTTTTCCAGTACCTGAGAGCCTCTTCATCACGAGGAACATTTTCTTCGTCGCTGCCTTTAAAGATTGTTGCATAAAGCCGATCCTCGGGTATTCCCAGCTTCGCAACAAGAAATTCCCATGCCCATTCGATTGCCTCTTTTTTGAAATAATCGCCAAATGACCAGTTGCCAAGCATTTCAAACATGGTATGGTGGTAAGTATCATGTCCAACCTCCTCAAGATCATTATGTTTGCCAGAAACCCTGAGGCATTTTTGTGAGTTTGCGACTCTGCTGCTTTTCGGCTGACTGTGCCCAAGAAAAATATCTTTGAACTGATTCATCCCGGCATTAGTGAACATCAGAGTGGGATCGTTCTTAATTACCATTGGTGCTGATGGGACAATATCATGGCCTTTTGAACGAAAAAATTCAAAAAACTCCTGCCTCAGTTCCTGTGCCTTCATCTCTTGACTTGACAATGTATTGTGTAAATATACCCTTAAATCGGTTTGTAAAATTAATTTTTTTGGATTAGATTTGTCGATCAGGAAAAATAAAAATTCGAGATTCAAGCCTAAGCAATGCGAAGACGAAAATATTTTCTTGACCATAATGATGTACAATTCAAGCAGGTACGGCTTCCTTGGGGGAAAAAGCTATTACGTTTGTTCTTGTGGTTAACCTGCTCCATTGCAGTTACCATATTTTATAGCTTAATTTTTGAAAATATCTTTGGGTCGCCTAAAGATAAAATGCTGAACCAGCAAGTTGAAAATATCAGGTTTCAATATTCTATTGCCAACAGAGAGCTCAACAATTCCATGGAAAGAATTAAAAGCCTCAAAATGTCGGATGAAATAAGGTACCGTCCGATATTGATGATGGACAGTATTCCATGGTCTATCAGAAATCCCGGATTTGGTGGTGTTGACAGGTTCGAAGATCTTGATGGATATATTAACTCTAATCTCATGAGATCCATTAATGTAAGGATCGAAGAGATGAAAAATATGGTCAATGTTCAGGGTGAATCATTCAGATCGATTGCTGACAGATCTGCTGAATGGAAATACGAGATAGATCACTCGCCGGCAATAAGTCCTGTCGGTCCTTCTTACCGGCTGGGTGACGGATTCAGATTCCGTCCGATTCATCCTGTACTCGGAGTCGGCCGGATGCATTATGGCCAGGATTTTGAGGTGCCGTATGGTACAAAGGTATACGCAACCGGTGACGGCAAGGTTGTCGAATCTGGCTTTAATACAGGTGGTTTCGGAAATTATGTCGTAATCGACCACGGGTACGGGCTTGTATCAATCTACGCACATCTCAGCAAAATAAATGTTCCCAAGGATGTCAATGTAAGAAGAGGTGACATGATAGGCCTGAGCGGAAGTACCGGATCATTATCAACAGGTCCGCATCTGCATTATCAGATAAATAAATATGGATCGCCTGTCAGCGCAATAAATTTCTTCAATAACGATATCACCCAGGAAGAATTCAACGAGATGATCCAGGCTTTCGGATCCAAATCAATATTCAGATAATCTGACAGATATTCCTTTGGTTAACATTCAGAAAGACCATTCAGGGTCTTTTTTTGTTTTTTATGAATTGATTATCTTTACACCGTTATGCCAAATTCAAGATACAGGTTTAATCCCGAATCTCTCAGTTTTGACAAGATCCGTCTGGGATTCAGAGCAGTATTACTGAGGGCACTGGCTTATTTCGTCGGTTCGCTTTTAATTGCATTTTTTTACTACCTGATTTTTGCCATTTTTTTCGATTCACCCAAAGAGAAAGCATTGTTGAGGGAAATTGATCAGCTTACCCTTCAATATGATCTGATCCACAGAGAGATGGATAACCTTGATAAGGTTATCGGTCAGCTTCAGCAGACCGATGATAATCTTTACAGAACAATATTTGAAGCAGAACCAATATCGGAAACCCAGCGTGAAAGCGGAGTTGGAGGCATAAACAGATACCAGGAGCTTGAAGGATACAACAACTCAAGCATTGTTATCGAAACTGCAAAAAGACTTGACCAGCTGAAGAAAAAGATCTATGTTCAGTCAAAGTCATTTGATGACCTCATTGTAATGGCAAAACAAAAAGAGGAAATGCTTGCTTCAATTCCTGCTATTATCCCCATTTCCGGAAAGGATCTTACACGTGTTGCTTCAGGATACGGGTTAAGGATACATCCTTATTATAAAATTGTAAAATTTCATGCAGGGATGGATTTTACCGCTCCATCGGGAACAGATGTTTATGTTACAGGCAATGGTGTTGTTGAACAGGTTATGTCATCTAAGAGAGGTCTTGGTAATCACATCATTATTAATCATGGATTCGGGATTACTTCAATTTATGCTCATCTGGACAGATTTAACGTGCGGGTGGGGCAAAAAGTACAAAGAGGTGATGTTATCGGTTTTGTTGGTAGTACTGGAATGTCAGTTGCCCCTCACCTGCATTATGAGATCAAAGTTAACGGAGTAAATGTTGATCCTGTGAACTATTATTTTAATGATCTTTCCGCGGAAGAATATGATAGGATGATTGAAATTGCTTCCAAGACAGGGCAATCTTTTGATTAATCTTTCCTTAAAATTGTTTATGAAGGGAAATCTCATTTCTATCCTGATAACATCATTAATTATCAGTGCCTTACGTTTACAATGTTTTGCTGTTCAGGCAGATACTGTCCGTAACAATGAAAACATTGTAATTACCGGTGTCGGAGATATTATGTTCGGAACTGCTTTTCCATCAGCAAAATACCTGCCTCCCCACAATAATCCTTTATTATTATTGGGCGACCTTGCTGATACACTTGCAGCTTCAGATATTACATTCGGAAATCTTGAAGGCTCATTCCTTAATTATGGGGAACCTGTTAAAAAATGCAGGGATACAACAAAATGCTACCTCTTCAGGATGCCGGAACAATATGTAAATGCCTTGGTTGTTTCAGGATTTGATATTTTGAGTCTGGCAAATAACCATTTTGGCGATTTCGGTCCTGTTGCAAGGAGTCGCACAATTGAGCTGCTTGATTCCCTTGGTATATATTACGGTGGACTGCTGGAATATCCTTATTCAATTTTCAGGAAAGACAGCCTTCTTTATGGATTTTGTGCATTTGCTCCTAATGCAGGAACTATCAGTATTAATGATATTTCAAAAGCTGAAGAGATTGTTAAACTTCTAGCTGATACCTGCAATATTGTGATAGTTTCTTTCCATGGTGGCGCTGAAGGAGCTGATTATCAGCATGTTCCAAAAACGGAAGAGATGTTTTATACTGAAAGCAGGGGAGACGTTTATAATTTTGCACACCGGATGATTGATTCTGGTGCAGATGTAATTTTTGGTAACGGACCACACATAACAAGGGCTATTGAAATTTACAAAAACCGTTTTATAGGATACAGCCTCGGGAATTTTTGCACCTACGGCAGATTCAATTTGTCAGGTCCCAATGGAATCGCACCGGTTTTTCGATTAAATATCAATTCGGATGGGAGATTTATTTCCGGAAGAATAATCCCGGTTTATCAGACATATATTGGAGTAAGAGTCGATCCTGAGAAACGGGTAATCAGGAAAATTCAGGATCTTACTGCAGCAGATTTTCCTGATTCAGTTATAAAAATTTCAGATAATGGTGAAATAACATATAAATAAGACTATGCCATACAGGGAAAAACCAATAGAAAAGCTCTATTATTCAATAGGCGAAGTTTCAAAGATGCTGGATGTTCCAATATCGACTGTGAGGTTTTGGGAAAATGAATTCAACATCCTGAAACCAATGAAGAATAAAAAGGGAAACAGGTTGTTCACACCAACGGATATTAAAAACCTGAAGATAATTCATCATCTTCTTAAGGAGGAAGGAATGACTCTTCCCGGCGCAAAAAAGAAACTTGCAGGCAAATGGGAAGAGGTTGATTATAAGTACGAAATAAATGAATCACTCCAGAAAATAAAGGGATTGCTTCTCGATTTGCGGGATAATATTTAAGATTAAATAATGCTTACTTTCTATTTTCATTAACCCTACCCCCGACCCCTTCCCATAAGTCTAAGGGAAGGGGAGGAAATCAATTTTCATTCATCAATAACACCCTTCCCTTATTGTTTAAGGGAAGGGGCCTGGGGAAGGGTTAAAGAATAATAATAATAAGAACATAATATGAAATTAAAAGACCTTACATCATTCCTCGATTCAGCAATTCCGTTGTCGTTCCAGGAAGGATATGACAATGCCGGATTGCAGGTTGGCTTACCCGATAAAGAGGTTGCTTCAGCATTAATCACATTGGATGTTACAGAAGAGGTGCTTGATGAAGCCATATCAAAAAGCTGTGACATAATAATCTCCCATCACCCCTTGATATTCACCGGATTGAAACGGTTATCAGGCAGATCATATACTGAGAAAATTCTGCTGAAAGCAATTAAGCAGGATATCGCAATATATTCTGCACATACTAACCTGGATGTTCTGAACAGTGGAGTAAGCCGGAAAATGGCTGAAAAACTCAAACTTAAAAACGTTAAGGTGCTGTTACCTTTAAAAAATAAGTTATTGAAACTTGTAACTTATATCCCTGAGAATCACTTTGAGAAAGTCAGAGATGCTGTATTTAATGCAGGAGCCGGAGTGATTGGGAATTATGATAAATGCAGTTTCAGTACATCAGGGACAGGAAGTTTTATGGGTGGTGAAAATACAAATCCTTTTACAGGTGAAAAGGGGAAACTGCATTTTGAAAAGGAAGTCAGATTTGAAACTGTATTGTTTTCTCACCTGAAAGGAAAGGTAATTAATGCTCTTCATGATTCACATCCCTATGAAGAAGTTGCATACGATATCTATACACTTGAAAATGAAAGTATTGATGAAGGAATGGGTTGTATTGGTGAACTTTCAAAACCAATTGAGGAGAAAGATTTTCTGAACTTGCTTTCTTCAGTCTTTTCAGCAAAAGGGATCAGATATTCAAAGCTGACAGGTAAAAGAATCACCAGAGTTGCGCTTTGCGGCGGTGCAGGAGGCCCTTTGGTCAATGATGCTGTTGCATCCGGAGCCGATGTATTCGTAACTGCCGATATCAGATATCATAGTTTTTTTGACGCCGGGAATAAAATGCTTATTGCTGATATAGGGCATTATGAAAGCGAAAAATTTTCTGTGGAGATTTTATACAATTTAATTATCAAAAATTTCCCTACATTTGCAGTCCGGTTTTCAGAAATAAATACGAATCCGATTAATTATTTATAAGATGGAAAAGACAAAATCACACGACACAGAGATTCCTGTTGAAGATAGATTACGCGCATTATATAGTTTGCAGCTGGTTGACTCGGAGATAGATAAGATAAAGACCCTCAGAGGTGAGCTGCCGCTTGAGGTTCAGGACCTGGAAGATGATATAGCCGGACTTGAAACACGACTTGGCAACTTGAGAGATGAAGTCGTGGCTCTTGAGAAATCAGTCCAGAAGAAGCATAATGAGATATCTGATTCCGAATCCCTGATAAAAAAATATGAGGAGCAGCAAAAAAATGTAAGGAACAACAGGGAGTTTGATTCTCTGTCAAAAGAGATTGAATATCAGAATCTTGAAATTGAACTTTATAATAAAAAAATAAAAGAGTTCAATATCCAGATTGAAGAGAAAAAAGTTGTCATTGGTGAATCTGAGGCAACTCTCAACGAGCGGAAATCTGATCTCGAGACTAAAAAATCAGAGCTTGATGAAATCATTTCTGATACTCAGAAAGAAGAAGAAGGCTTGTATAAGAAGCTCGATAAAGTGCAGGGTATAATTGAAGAGAGGCTGCTAACTGCTTATAAAAGAATCCGTTCAAATGCAAGAAATGGTCTGGCTGTTGTTCCAGTTCAGCGTGATGCCTGCGGAGGCTGCTTCAATCAGATACCACCCCAGAGACAACTTGATATCAAATCGAGAAAGAAAATTATTGTTTGTGAGTATTGTGGACGCATTCTTGTTGATGATGAAATCATAAGGGAAAGTAAAATATAGATTTGTCTGGAAGGATTTAAAAAGCCGGTCGACATGTGACCGGCTTTTTTATTGGGCTGAGTACATGAGAACAAAGAAGTAATTATAGTCTGAAATTTTCTACCTTTATATTTAATATAATTCAACTATTATGACTCACGCAGAATTCAGGCAGCTTGTTTCCGAAGGCATTCCTTCCAGACTGCCTCCTCTTAAGCCGTATAATCATAAGATTAATCATGCTCCGAAGAGAAAAGATATTCTTAACACAAAAGAAAAGAAACTGGCATTAAAAAATGCACTAAGGTATTTCCCGAAAAATTTACATCCGGTTCTTGCTAAGGAATTTGCTGATGAATTAAAGAAATATGGCAGGATTTATATGTACAGATTCAGACCAGGTTATGAGATTAAAGCACGCCATATTGATGACTTCCCATGCCATTCCCGGAAGGCTGCAGCTATAATGCTTATGATCTCAAATAATCTTGATGTTTCTGTTGCCCAGCATCCACATGAATTAATAACTTATGGCGGCAATGGCGCAGTATTTCAGAACTGGGCACAATACAGGCTCACAATGAAATATTTATCGGAAATGTCTGATGATCAGACTCTTGTTATATATTCTGGCCATCCGTTGGGATTGTTCCCTTCACACAAAGACGCTCCACGGTTAGTTGTGACCAACGGAATGGTGATACCAAATTATTCCTCACCTGACCACTGGGAAAAATTCAATGCTCTCGGAGTTTCACAATATGGCCAGATGACTGCAGGCTCATATATGTATATAGGACCCCAGGGTATTGTACATGGGACAACAATTACAATTCTTAACGCCGGAAGGATTGTGAATAAAAAAAATGGAAACCTCAGGGGAAAGCTTTTCGTGTCGTCGGGTCTTGGAGGTATGTCGGGTGCTCAGCCAAAAGCAGCAAAGATAGCAGGTATGATTTCTGTAATTGCGGAAGTAAATCCAAAAGCAATTAATACACGTTATTCACAAGGGTGGGTTGATGAAGTAATCAGTGACATGAATAAGCTGATCAGGCGTGCGAGAGAAGCAATAGATAGAAAGGAAGTTGTGTCCATAGGCTATCATGGGAATATAGTTGATGTTTGGGAGACATTTGCTGAGGAGAAAATTAAGGTTGATATTGGTTCCGACCAGACATCATTGCATAATCCATGGTCTGGCGGGTATTATCCTGCGGGACTAAGTTTTGAGGAGGCAGAAAAGATGATGTCATCTGATCCGGCAAAGTTTAAAATTCTTGTAAAGAAATCTCTTGTTCGCCAGGTCGATGCCATTAACAGGCATACAAAGAGAGGTACATACTTTTTTGATTATGGCAACGCTTTCATGCTCGAAGCTTCACGAGCTGGTGCAGATATTCTTAAACCTGATGGTGAATTCAGGTATCCTTCTTATGTTCAGGATATTATGGGCCCGCTCTGTTTCGATTACGGATTTGGTCCATTCCGGTGGATATGCTGTTCTAACGATCCGGCTGATCTCGTAACTACCGACAAAATTGCCATTAAAGTCCTTGA
>JAPLEC010000081.1 GCA_026391515.1 Bacteroidia bacterium
ATTTATTTTGTTTTTTTAAGTAGGTTACCAGTAGCTATATTATAAACATAATGATCAGAGATTTAGAGCATTACCACTAACGGCCCGGCAATAAAGTGCGTAAACGTTGCTGAGCGAGTGGAGGCCGGGGGGTAGTATCCCCTGTTCGGGGTAGTATCTCTCTGAGGCCGTAATAAGCGAAGCATGGCGTGGTTTTTGCCGTCCGGGTACAGATTATCTGGCGTATACGGGCTTCGCGGTACAAACTTACTGATATGTTGATTAGCTGTCACGTTGCAGAATTTTGAAAAAGAGCTGGTGCGCGGTCGGCTTACACGGTTACCGGTTCACTGTCTAGGTACCAGGAGCAAATAGCAAAAACCATGACAAGTTTATGTACTTTATTGTCCGTGTTAGGTGCTGGCAGAATCGTACTCAGTTAAAATATCTCTTCAATGTTTCCTTATGCTAAATCATTGATTCTTTCAAAGATTCAATAAGGTTAACTGGATTAACTATTTTACCAAACTTGTATTTTTTACCGTTTTTTTCTATTTCTATTATATTCCCTGTTTCTAGAGCCTTATTCCAAAATTCATGAGGAGTAACACTTGGTTTTACCTGACAAGCTAATGCATAAAGTCCCGCAATATATGGAATACTCCAACTCTCTCCACCTGTTGAATAAAAAACATAACTATTCTTGCCGCTTTGACTAGCAGTGCATTTGGAATCCATTGGCACCATTAATGTAGAATCTATTTTAAATTTATCAGGGCTTTTGTAAAAAGATTTTGACCACCAGGAACCTGGGGAATAAGAATTTATATCATCTGGATTAGCTAAACACTCCCCACCAAGTCAACCAAATCTTAAATTATGAGTTGTGCTTAAAGAAGTTGAAATAACAAATACACCTTCTTTTCCAGCAGTCTCGATAGCTTTCAAAAAGTTTCTTCTATTGCTTCCAAATGAAAGGGATATAATTCTTATTTTTTTGTCTAACGGTAAAGTCCTGTTTATTTCAAGCAATCTATAGATGGACTTTACTGCCCATTTTCGATTAATATCCCTTGTGTTAAACAATTTATACTTAATCCAAGAAAACAACGAACCATCCCAAGAAGATATATAATATAAATCAGCTTCGGGAGCAACGCCCACTGTTTTACCAACCGCAATGGAAGCAACAGCTGGTCCATGCATCTGAGCAGAATGATCTGATTTTTGGATATGAATTTCCTCATACATTCTTAATTGGTCTTTATATTCACAATGGTCAACCAATAAGTTCTGATCAATTATTGCAATACCAATTCCTTTTCCTGTTATTCCTTCTTTATGTAATTTACGAATATTTAATCCTGGATTCCTTCCTATTTCCATAATTTTATCAGGATTGAAACCAACAGGTATTGATTTAGGCCAAATTGTTTTGCTGTCAAAATCAGAATGCAATAATTCATTTAAATTATTCCTCAAATCCATATCAGAAATATCACGACACCTTAAATCACGTTCCCAGTTTTTTGTAGAACCTTCTTTATATATTTGCAACGAATCTAATTTCCCAAATTTATAAACAACCGAATCAGGCTTGTTAGCTATTGTTAGTTTATTATCTTTTGAAACATTAGTTTCGTAAAAAAACCATCTGCTACAAATTATAAGTATTATCAATACTGAAATGACTGTAAGTATTTTTTTCATAAGTACTTTTTATTAAATTAGATAAATGATATAATTAATGTCAAAGTCCTTTTAAAAGTCCGTAAATTAATGTTGTAGATGGGATGTGTCGTCCTAAAATAGGGTTACACTTTTAGGTTAGACATAATTGATTTAAAG
>JAPLEC010000199.1 GCA_026391515.1 Bacteroidia bacterium
GATAAAGAAACACACATATTAATAAAAGGCTGGCGCAGAGCTGTTAAGGCAGCTGAAGTCTGGGCAAATGAAAAATAAATCCAGCGACCGGCTACCGGCGACCGGCATCAAACAAATAAAACCTTGTACCTTGTACCTTAAACCTTAAATCTTCAAATTATGAGCCAGTTTTTTGCAGAATTTTTTGGTACAGCCATGATTCTTGTTTTCGGAAGCGGAGCAGTATCTAACGTGCTTTTATCCAAAACTAAAGGAAACAATAGCGGCTGGATTGTGATCTCATTCGGATGGGCTGTAGGTGTTTTCACCGGGGTTCTTATCGCAGCCTCAGTGAGCGGGGCACATCTTAATCCTGCAGTAACAATAGCCTTAGTGCTTGCAGGTAAATTCTCAGCTTCCAAGATGCCGTTATATTTATGTGCACAGCTGTTGGGAGCAATGTTCGGTTCAGGACTTGCCTGGCTTGCATATAAGAAGCATTTTGATGCAACAGATGATGCCGATGCAAAGCTGGCTGTGTTCTGTACGATGCCAAATATAAGGAGCTACTGGTTTAATCTGATCACTGAAATTATCGGGACATATGTTTTGGCTCTTGCAGTGCTCTATATGGCAGAACCACAGAAGGGACTTGGTTCACTTAATGCTTTGCCTGTTGCAATTGTAGTTCTTGGGATTGGTCTTTCTCTTGGAGGTCCGACAGGTTATGCTATAAATCCGGCCCGTGATCTTGGTCCACGCATAATGCATTTCTTACTTCCAATTAAAAACAAGCGTGACAGTGACTGGAAGTACTCCTGGGTACCAATAATTGGACCTATTGTCGGAGCAAGCTTAGCTGCTTTAATGTTTGTGATTTTTGAATAAGGAATTTTTGATTATTTTTGAACCTCGGAATCAGATACGTGTTATAATATTTGAAAAGGTATCTTATTTATTTGAGTTTTGATATAACAAAAATTAATTTAATCAGTTTACTTAAATATTAATTATTTAATTCTATAACCATGAAAAAAATTTTAATGTCATTATCAGTTGTGCTTTTTACAGCATCACAACTTATGGCTCAGGATCCATCTTTCCAAAAAGGTGACAATGTAATTAACCTGGGTATCGGACTGGGGTCTACTATGTATTTCGGAACCGGTTACAGGATGGCAGTACCGCCAGTTTCAGCGTCTTATGAATTTTGCATTATCGATGGAATAGCGAAGAAAGGAGCGGTAGGAATAGCCCCTTATATAGGATTCTCCTCATATAAATATAAGTATGAAGACTGGGGATGGAGATATACAAATATTATTCTCGGAGTCAGAGGTGCTTTCCATTATCCTTTTGTAGATAAGCTTGATACATATGCAGGTATAATGCTTGGATATGATATCATAACCTGGAAAGAAATTGGTGATGCAGGAGATAACACTGCTGATGCCCCAGGCAGTTTTGTTCATTCAGAATTTATTGGTGCCAGGTATTATTTTGCAAACAACTTTGCAGCATTTGCTGAATTAGGCTATGGTATTTCCTGGTTTACTGTAGGTATGTCCTTCAAATTTTAGAAGTTATTAAATCATTATAAAAAAAGCAGTTCACAAATGTGGACTGCTTTTTTGTTTTAAGATATAATTCAGATTACTAGTGGCAGTAGAAACAAGAAACAATAAGGAGGAATTTGTGCCTATTTCTTGACTAAAGAAAACCACCCACGAAGTTTCCTGAAAAAGGGGGCTTGTTGCATGTAAAAATAAACTTGACTTGTATAGTGTTTATCTCGTAACTTTGATATTAACAGGTTTCTAAATATTTTATCCTTCTGTTTACGATTCATTTTAAAATCTCTCCAGACAGGTAAAATGGGAAAAAATATTGCTCCAATTATTTTATTAATTTCTGTTTTGTTAAACAGCTGTACTACTCCTCATTTTTATTATACACCAATTATTCAAAACGTGCCGCTGTTCAATGATAAGAATCAATTTTCCGGCGATCTTGCAGGTAGCTTCGGAACTGTTAATAATTGTTTTGAAATTCAAACAGCCTTTTCACTTCCAGGACATATAGCTTTAACTGCAAATTATATGACAGGTGGAAATGATAACTCATCCGAATATTACAATGATTTTGCAAGGATCAATTATTTTGAAAGCTCTTTAGGATATTACAGATCATTCGAAAATATCGGAGTGTTTGAAATATATAGTGGTTACGGCAGGGGATACCAGCGTCATGCTTTCACAAGCTGGCAATCCTGGTCATTAGAGTCTGATGGCAGAGCTGACATGTCATATTCAAAAATATTCATCCAGCCTGATATAGGAATAAAAAAAGGATGGATGGAAGCTGCATTTTCCTGCCGTCTTAGCAGATTAAATTTCACGGATATAAAAATAGATAATTCAGTCTATTATCATCTGGATGAGCTTAATACTCTTAGACAGAACAACACTCCATGGCTTATTGAACCTGCATTTACATTCCGGGGAGGAAGCAAATCAGTCAAAGGACAGATACAGGTTGTTTTTTCACAAAACCTGACAAATTCTTATTTGATGTTTGAAAGATTCAGATTTAATATTGGATTGTATATTAGTTTATCAAAGAAACAATCCAAAAAATAGTACCTGATTATCGAACATTTTCATTTCCAATCTGATCCTTCAAATATTTATTAGAACAATGATTTTTATTATGAAAGCAATGATTTTAAATTCCATAACCGATCTTGAGCAGAACAGCAAACCGCTGGTAATGACTGATGTGCCTGATCCTGTGCCTCGGGATGATGAGGTTCTGATCAAAGTCACTGCCTGTGGAGTATGCCATACTGAGTTAGATGAAATTGAAGGCAGGACTCAACCTTCACGGTTTCCAATGATCCCTGGTCACCAGGTAATCGGGAGGGTGGATACTTTTGGAAAGAACGTAAAAAATTTAAAAAAAAATGACAGAATTGGTGTGGCGTGGATCTTTTCTTCATGTGGGGAATGCAAATATTGTGTTGAAGGTTATGAAAATTTATGCTCTGGATTTAAAGCAACGGGAAGAGATGCCAACGGAGGTTATGCTGAATATATGACTGTTCCTGAAGCTTTTACATACAAAATCCCGGAAATATTTTCTGATTCTCAAGCTGCTCCGTTGCTTTGTGCAGGTGCTGTAGGTTACAGATCTGTCAAACTCACAGGACTTCAGAATGGTCAGAATATTGGGCTGACAGGTTTCGGAGCTTCGGGTCATATTGTGCTTCAGATTATTAAATATAAATTTCCCGATACTAAAATTTTTGTTTTTGCAAGAAGTGAAGAGGAAAAAGCTTTTGCCCTGGAATTGGGTGCACTCTGGGCTGGTGATACAAATGATAGTGTTCCTGAATTGCTTGATTCGGTTATTGATACTACACCTGTCTGGAAAACAATCGTTGAAGCTTTGAAAAACCTTAAACCGGGCGGCCGGCTTGTGATAAATGCGATCAGGAAGGAGGAGGTTGATAAGGACTATTTATTGAAGATTGATTACTCCCGTCACCTCTGGATGGAAAAGGAGATAAAGAGTGTTGCAAATGTCACGAGGAATGATGTAAAGAAGTTCCTTGATATAGCATCTGAAATTCCGATAATTCCGGAAGTGCAGGAATATAAACTTGAAGAGGCTAATACTGCATTAATGGAGCTGAAGAAAAGAAAGGTCAGAGGAGCTAAGGTATTGGTAATTACTTGATTATAGCTTAATTTTAACCATAAACTATTAGTGAGGAGAATAAAAATCAAGGCGAAAAGTTTTCTTCACTTCACAAAGCTTTTGGCAGAAATGTACGATGCCTTACTAAAAATCAGAAAAAGTCAACGCATTGGTTAAAGGAAGATCATCCTCTTTTACAATATAACTTCTTTCTTTTTCAGGAAAGTTTTTTTCAAGCATATCAGCCAGAGTAAGATTTGTATGCTGAGTCGGATTTTTATCGACTGACAGAAGAAGTTTAATTGCAGTCGATCTGTGCAGCTCGTAAAATACTTTATTTTCCATGATTATTAATTAGTTAATTAATACGTTTTCAAATTTCAGAAAATACCATCTCCGGAAAGCTAAGATCGTATAAATAAATTATAGTTGCAAATGTTTTTATTATACCCAAATGTGTCCTGGCTTCATCAGGTTTTATAAAAAATCCTGCAACGCAGACATACATTTTCTTCTGATTTCTCCTGATCATAAGGAACAAATGTTTTGCAATTAGCCTGATAAAGCTTTAATTTTGATAATGAACCATATAATCAACAAATACTGACATGGCCCACGATGTATTTATAAGCTATTCTCATAAAGATAAAAGCGTTGCTGATGCTGTTTGTTCGATTATGGAAAAAAATGAGATCCACTGCTGGATTGCACCCCGTGATATTACCCCCGGGGCTCCCTTTGCGGAGGCCATCATCGATGGCATAAAAGGTTCTAAAGTATTTGTCCTGGTATATTCCTCGAATTCAAACCATTCTAATCAGGTTATTAAAGAAGTAGACCGAGCAGTACACCATGGTCTTGCTATTATACCCCTTCGTCTGGAAGATGTGCCCATGTCAAAGCAACTCGAGTATTATGTCAGCGATGTCCATTGGCTGGATGCTTTAACCCCTCCTCTAGAAAAGCACATTAACAAGTTATGTGAGGTGGTTAAAATGCTTCTAACGATGGATGAGGTTAATGATAATGATATAAAAGAAGCACTTGAGGCCGAAACCATAAAGCTTGCAGAGCCCGGTAAAGCTGGCAGGAGGTTTAAACTGTCCAGGATTCTGATCCCTGCAGTCTCTGCACTTCTTATTGTTATTATCCTTGGTGCAGTGTGGTTCTTTAAAAGGCAGGCAAACATTCGCTGGGCCAGGGAGGTGGCGCTTCCTGAAATCGAGCGGCTGATAGGGGAAAACGATGTTTGGCGGAACCTTGTGGAACCATACCGGCTGGCAGAAAAAGCCGAGGCGATCCTGGGGAATGATCCCGAACTGACAATACTATTCTCACAGATAGCACTGAATATCGACATAATTACAAATCCTCCCGGCGCTAAAGTGTATATGAAGGAGTATGGGGATACTACAGGGATCTGGACATATCTGGGAGTTTCACCGCTGAAGGAAATCCGCGTACCTGTTGGCATATTCCGCTGGATGGTGGTGAAGGAAGGGTATGATACTATTCTGGCTGCAGCATCAACTTGGAATACAGGAGGGAAAGAAGGTAAACCTGGCACAGTTATACCCAATCCTTTTATAAGGACTCTTGATAAGGTCGGGAGCATACCTCCCGGGATGGTACGTGTACCTGCAACCGAGACTACAATAGGTACATTGGGGGACTTCTTCATTGGTCAGTATGAAGTAACTAACCGCGAGTATAAAGCTTTTGTAGATGCTGGTGGTTACCGACAACAGAAGTACTGGAAGCACTCTTTTGTGAAGGAGGAACATGAACTAACATGGGATGCAGCCATGAGGGAGTTTCTGGATCAATCAGGCCAGCCTGGCCCTGTTACCTGGATGGGAGGTGATTATCCCCAGGGAGAGGAAAATTACCCCGTGTCGGGAGTAAGCTGGTACGAGGCTGCGGCCTATGCCGAATACGCGGGAATGAGTCTTCCCACCAATTTTCACTGGAATGTGGCCAGGGGAGGACT
>JAPLEC010000440.1 GCA_026391515.1 Bacteroidia bacterium
AGCTGTTTCAATGAGACATAAATCTGTGGTAGTACTCTCGGATTCAATTATCTGGGCTTCTTCAACAACTCCTTTCTGGTTGACCTGAATAGCTAATACTACCTTGCCAGCACTCTGACATTTATAAATTGGTATGGGCAGGTATGTATGTATGCGGTTTTTAAGATCATAATAAATTCGGGTTGGACCCTTATAATTTGCTGCCATCTCCTGCGATTCTTTTGACTTCTCCTCTTTATTTGCTTCATTATTCTTATCCTCATAAGCCAGCTTTTCATCACCATTCATTTCCTTAAGTCTTTTCTGCTCATCGATATAGTTCTCAGTCCCGAGCTTGCCATCCTTAATAAGCTCTTCTTTTACCTGATCAATATAATCAGCCGGATCTATCTTCACATCAGATTTATTGGCAAGGTTTCTCGCAATATTAAGCATCTCCTCATCGCCCTGGAGAATCCGTTCTATATTGGAAGCTGGCAGCACTATTTGTTTCTCCTTAGTTTCGGGCTCTTCGACCTGGGCAAACTCGACTGTAAACTCTTTTAAGAAATCTCTTTTCAGTGATCTCATCTGGAATGACATAAAAATTATTCCTGCTATAAGATGCACAATTACTGCTCCCAGAATACCAACCAGTTTAGCCTCATATTTCCTCATACAATGCGAAATTATAAATTTAATTTTACAGAGGGCTTTTTAATTTATCTTTAAGAGGTAAATTTAAGTCTGACCACAGTTAAACGTTTTTATACTTTAAACATTCATAATAAACAATAAAAGATGAGAAATATTCTTGATATTATTGAAAAAAGATGGAGCCCTTATTCATTCTCATCAGGATATATCGAAGATGAAAAAATTGAAACATTAATGGCAGCGGCCGGACGGGCCCCATCTGCAAATAATGAACAACCCTGGCTTTTCTTATATACTACAAAGGAGAACAAGGAGAAATTCGATGTTTTCCTGGGATTTTTAACAGAATCGAACAGGGTATGGGCTAAGAATGCTTATGCTCTGATTATCAGTTTTGCAAGGTTGAACTCTTCGTACAACGGAAAGCCTGACAGATATGCATTTCATGATACTGGCATGGCAGTCGCCAATCTTCTTACACAAGCAAGCTCAATGAATATTTTTATCCATCAGATGGGTGGATATTCAATTGAAAAAGTCAGGGATTATTTTAAGCTTAAAGATGATGTTGAACCTGTTGCTGTAATGGCAGTTGGTTATATAGGAGATGGAACAAACATTCCGGAAGAATTGCATAAAAGAGATGAAAAAAGAAGACCGCGAAAATTATTAAGTGAGTATTCCTTTAAGAATAATTTACCTGAAGATTTTAAGAAGGAAGAGCTATAGCTTCTATTTTTTATCAGGATTTTTAGTCTTCTTTTTCTTAATAACTTTTGCAGGTTCAGGTCTTTTAAATGAGTGGTTTTTCAGAAGACCTTTTTTGATCCCGGTCACAAATTTCGCCCAGGCAAATGGATTAAGCAGATTATTTACCGGATACATGTTACGGGTTCTCATTGCAGTAAAATTCTGATCCATGGCGTACCTGTAACCTGCTTCAGGTGAGATCCTTACGCCAATATCATTGTTTACTGCCACATAAATAGAAGCCAGGTTTTCGTTCATATTTTCAATTATCGGATCAACAGGCCGCTCTTTCGTAAGGTCTTTTATGAAATCAGAGTAGTTTTTCCATGGAAGGATAGGAACTTCTTCTATAGAGATAGTATCAACTTCCAGCATAATATCAGCCATGCAGTGTTTCGATTCATATGATTCCGGAATTATTGTATGGTATCTTTTGTATCCCAGCGCTCTGAAAAATACGGTATCTCCCGGAGTACTGGTTATGGAATAGATGCCGGACCTTTCACTTACTGTTCCCCTGTGAAGCTTTCTTGAAATAACTGCTACACCTTGTACAGGCCTGTATTCCATGTCAGTGATTATACCACTCAACTGTACAAATTTTTCAGGTCCTGTTATCTGGCTTTTAAGATTAGAAAAAGGCAGTAAGAGCAGAAAAGTTATATAAAAGAATCTCTTCAATAAAAACCGGCGTTCTGTTAAAATTAATCTCAGAATTAATGTCTGCAAAGTAAACAATATTGAGTGTAACGTTAAAACATTTAACTAAATTTTAATAATTTTAAATAATTATGGCCATTACTCCATTTCAAAGGTTAAATCCCGGATATTAATATATACCATTATTAATAACCGGTCCCTGACAGACATTCTTTTTATATATCGAAAATATTTCAATATTTGTTTTATCAATAAGTAGGAAAAACTATTACAAGATGAAGAGACTTCTTTTATTAGGCGACGAAGCTATTGCGCAAGCTGCAATTGACGCCGGATTAAGCGGTATGTACGCTTACCCGGGAACTCCATCAACCGAAATAATGGAGTATATTCAATCTTCCGGGCTCGCTTCGGAACGTAATATACACAGGGAATGGTCGTCGAATGAAAAAACTGCAACGGAAGCAGCACTTGGTATGTCGTATGCAGGTAAGAGAGCAATGGTTGCAATGAAACATGTCGGTCTCAATGTAGCTGCAGACGGTTTCATAAACTCAGCTCTGACAGGAGTGAATGGAGGACTGATTGTAGTCTCGGCCGATGATCCTTCAATGCATTCGTCACAGAATGAACAGGATTCGAGGTTCTACAGCAAGTTTGCTTTTATTCCCTGCTTTGAACCGTCAAATCAGCAGGAGGCATATAATATGATTTTTGATGCTTTTGAATTATCAGAAAAATACAAAACTCCGGTTCTCCTGCGAATTACCACACGACTTGCTCATTCAAGAGCCAGTGTTGAACTGACCGGAGCACCCGCTCCTGAAAAAAAACTGAAGCTGCCATCAGATCCTGTTCAGTTCGTTCTCCTGCCTGCTATTGCCAGAAAAAGATATAAAGCTCTCTTATCATCTTATGAAACAATAAGATATGATGCCAGGATAGCAAAATATAATTCATTTAAAGACGGCAAAAAAAGAGATCTTGGAATTATTGCATGCGGAATAGCCTATAACTATTTAATGGAAAATATCAGCGGATCATCAGGTGACTATCCTGTGCTAAAGATAGCTGCATATCCCTTCCCGAATGATCTTATTAAAGAAATTGCAGGACGCTGCAAAGAGCTTCTTTTACTCGAGGAAGGTTATCCTTTTATTGAAGACGGACTCAGAGGCTTTCTTGACACCGGCACAAAGATTCTGGGTCGGCTTGACGGTACAATCCCAAGAGATGGAGAGTTAAATCCTGCTATTGTTGCAAAAGCGCTTGGTTTTACTGTCAGTACCGGGAAAAAGGTCCCAGATCTGGTAAAAATGAGACCTCCTTCTTTTTGTAAGGGATGCGGACATGCCGATATGTTTATTGCTCTGCTGGAGGCGGTGAAACCGTTTGGCCCGGGACGAGTATTTTCAGATATAGGATGTTATACTCTTGGCGCATTACCACCATATAATGCGATTAATGCATGCGTCGATATGGGCGCTTCGGTTACGATGGCAATAGGCGCAGCTGATGCCGGTCTGTTCCCTTCAATCGCTGTAATCGGAGATTCAACTTTTACACATTCAGGCATGACAGGCCTGCTTGATGCAGTTGTAAAAAACTCTCCTGTTACTATCATCATATCTGATAATTCAACTACCGGCATGACAGGAGGTCAGAAATCGCAGGCAACAGGGAGACTTGAACAAATATGCACAGGTATCGGAGTTTCTCCTGAACATATTAAGATTATAGTCCCCTTACGTAAAAATCATGAAGAAAATGTACGTATAATGAACGAAGAATTCAGGTACAAAACTGTTTCAGTGATAATTGCTTCGAGGGAATGTATTCAGACAGCCACTAGGAGAAAAAAAACTGAAACCTCTAACGAATAACTATTTTTGACATCTATGAAAAATGATATTATTCTGTCGGGTGTGGGAGGACAAGGGATCCTTTCCATTGCAGCTGTGATTGGATTGGCTGCGGTTGAAAATAATTTATACCTGAAACAATCTGAAGTTCATGGAATGAGTCAGAGAGGAGGCGATGTGCAGTCCCATTTCAGACTCTCTGATAATCCGGTTTCATCAGACCTGATACCTTATGGTCAGGCCGACCTTATAATCTCAGTAGAGCCGATGGAATCGCTCCGGTACCTGCCATGGCTCTCAAAACATGGATGGCTTGTCACAAATTCAAATCCGTTTATTAATATTTCTGATTATCCTCCTGTAGATGAGATACTTAGTGAGATAAGGAAAATTAAAAACAATATAATAATTGATGCTGACACGATAGCAAAGGAAATTGGTTCAGCCCGATCCGGAAACATTGTGGTTCTGGGAGCAGCATCACCTTTTATTGAGATGCCGTTTGCAAGTCTCGAAAATGCTGTCCGTAAGTTATTTGAACGTAAGGGTGAAGAGATAGTTGAGGTAAACCTGAAAGCTCTGAAAGCAGGCAGAAATTTCACCGGAAAATAAAAGTATTACTTTTTAATGAGTTGAAATTAAAATTTAAATAAAGCGTTTAGATATATCAGATCGGTTACTTTATTTGCCGGTGCATAAGGATATCTGCCCTGGTAATCAAGAGCCAGCTTCACGTTGGGAGAAAAAGTATATTGAATTCCGATTACCGCAAAGCTCCCGTCATTCAGATAGTTCCATTTATAAAAATCATTTTTTAATACGACTGAAGATGAATAATCATACCTTCCGAAGACTTCGATCTTTTCAGAAGGACTGAAACCTCCCGTAGCAGAGACTCCCCATGCATGATGACCTTTTACCAGGTCAATGTTGGACTTGTAGCTGATTTCCCCTCCAATATAAAAATAGTCGTTTTTATATCCTAGAAATCCAACAGCTACAGGTTGCCATAATCCCTTCTGACGCTGTATATCTCCGTAAACTCTGATTGCTATTTGCTTGACAGGTGCAATCGTGAAGCCCAGGGAAGTTCTTACATTATCATCAATCTGAAGATCAGAATAGCCTTCCCCGTTCATGACAGTCAGATCTGCTCGTAAAATATCATTTATTATATAATCAACTGCTATTCCAAGGTCTGCTACAAAACCGTAACCGTTTATTGATTGATAAGTGTTTGCTATATATCTTTTACCCCAAAATGTCTGCTGGAATGAAAACATTCTCGTACCTGTTATTCCCATTGCAATGGTCAACTTGTCGTTCGCCCATGCAAGTGACGCTTCTCTGAAATAAGCGTATCTGCGTGGTTTTGAGCCTTCAGCAAGTTCGTCAGGAGAACCTATATTGACAATTATTTTGGCTGAAAAATTCCCTTCCGGTAAAAACTGGTATCCAAAGTAAGCTCTGTTCAGGTCAAATCCTGTATGCTTTGTCGTATCATTAAAATTGACGTGAAAATCAGTAAAGATCTCAGCAATAGGCTTCCCTGATGTTTCTTTTATCTGTCCAAAAGCTGCCTGACTCAATAGCAATGAGGCTAACAGTACAGGCAGAAGCTTTTTCATAACAATTTTAATTAGGTAGAATGTTCATTTCAGAAAGGCAAAAATAGAATTAATCTTTTGACCTGCTCATCCTCAGGTGTATTTTTTCATTTGATTAAACATTTTCCTGATATTCTGTTTTCTTGAATATTTTGATTTATTTTGGAAATTAATAAATGAAATAATTAATAGTGAGATGAAAATTAAGATTTTGAAATCAGGTTTAATAGTTTTATTATCAATATTTTCTATTGCTGGATTTGGGCAGGAAGCAAAAAAAATTTATGATCCGTCGCTTGATGGTATGAAGCAGATAAATGATGCAGTTGCTGCTGCCAAAGTTTCAGGGAAGCATGTTCTTATCCAGTATGGAGGCAACTGGTGTCCGTGGTGCATTAAATTCGATGGATTCAGTAAAGCAGATCCTGAAATATCAAAAATGATTGCTGACAATTATATTCCGGTTAAGTTGAATTATAGTCCGGAAAATAAAAATGAAGCATCAAATAAATATCTCGGGAATCCAACCAGGTTTGGTTTTCCTGTTTTCATAATTGTTGACGGAAAGGGGAAAGTCATTCATATACAGGACAGCGGTTTGCTTGAAGAAGGAGAGGGCTATAATCAGAAAAAAGTTGTGGAATTCCTTCGTAACTGGACAGCTTCTGCAATTACTTTGCCCTATATATCCACTCCTGCAAAAACCAAAGCAGAGGTATAACAGGTTAAGAAATAAAAAAAGGCTGCCGGTTAAGGCAGCCTCGCACGGGAAATGCAGCGAATGTAAACAGACTATTCTTCCTCTTTGCCGTTTCCTTTTGCTGACCTCAGCAGAAGGAGGTCATTAAGAACAATGTCAGTAACATTCTTTGTTGCACCCTTCTTATCCTCGTAGGTTCTGTAAACAATCCTTCCTTCCACAAAAACCTCATTTCCCTTTTTAAGGTATTTGGAGGCAATTTCAGCAAGTCCATTCCAAGCAGTGATGTTATGCCAGGTGGTTTCCTTAACCTTCTGACCATCAGAGTTTTTGAAGTCGTCCTTTGTGGCGAGAGTAAAATGGACCACTTTTTGACCGCTTTCGAGCGTCTTAATTTGCGGATCCTGACCGAGGTTCCCTACTAGCATTACTTTGTTTCTAAGTGCGTTCATGACTTTAAAATTTAAGTGAGACATAAATTAATTTTCTTGACAAACTTACACCCGCCTGAGAACCTGATTCGGTAATTAATCGATTATACACGG
>JAPLEC010000029.1 GCA_026391515.1 Bacteroidia bacterium
TGGAGGATCATAAGGCATCTCGCTCTGATAAAAATATACACGACCGTTATTTCCGTTCCAGAGGGTCTGGTATTCCTGAAAATGCTCATTGAACAATCCGTAAACTGTCACATTATCGCCATTTACAATAAGTCCATTTGCAGCTCTGTTCTTTTCCCAGCCGACGCCATTCCCGTGGTCGGCTCTCCAGAGCCAGATATGATCAATACAAACATCGTTGCTGTTTACTACAAGGCAGCTGGTCGCTGATCCTTCAGCAGGACCGCCGACTCTGAAAAATATATCATACAGAAAAACAGGTTTCTTTGAATGTGAAATATGAGAACCGGGTTCACCAACCTGAAAAAGTTTTTCTGAATTGATCTTACCTGCATCAATTGTTAATCCGCAAACAATAATTCCATCAATATCAGATATTTCTATTGCCGCGTTACCATTTTCGGGAATTAATGTTGCCAGCCCGATTCCCATTATTACAGTGCCGGGTCTGGTTACTTTCAGGCTCTCCTTGAGGAAATATCTTCCGGGAGTAATTAACAGGTTTTTACCTGACGCTAATGCGGAATTTATAGATGCAGCATCATCAATTCCTTGTCTGACAATGTAAAATTTTTCCATAGTCAGAGTCTTTTCAGGTTTGGAATGTTTTATCCATCCTGGTCCGGATGAATTAAATTTTATGCGGGGAATCTTTACATTAAATCCTTTTTTGTTGAATGAGAGCCATGGTTTTTCCCGGATAACCGGAGTTGTATTTATCGTTGTATAAGGTTTTTCCGGCCAGCTTTCCTGAGGTGCCTGCGGTACTCCGACAAACATCATATTCCAGTTCCCGCCAACCCAGCCTCCTATTTCGGAGTTTCGTGTAAACCACTGCTGCTGTGGTCCTGACATTATGGTCCCTTCAACTTTTGAATCTGCAAGGAATCCGCCGCTTGCATAACCCTTATCAAATAATTGAAGATTACCTTTAATATATACTCTCCGTAAAGGAGCTGCCTGCGATACACCCCAGACCATAGTGGAATTAACTTTTGGTACGACAGTCAAATTTTCCACAGAGCGCCAGAAATTTGTAAGAACACTGTTGCCATGTGTGGTATTTGACCTGACTGCACCTGTAATTACAACGTCTTCAGGAGATTCACCCAACCCGAGCACCTGCATATAATAATCTACTTTAATATCAAGTTCATATTTACCAGGTTTGAACAGAAGAGCATAACGATTTTTACTGAACTCACTTCTGCGGGCTGATTGTCGCGCAAAAATGGTATCTGTCAGAATCTGTATCTCATTCATGTCCATACCGGGTTCAAAGACAAATACATTTTCTCCAAGTGCTGATCTGTTATACTTTTCTGCAAAAGCAGGCAATTTCATTCCTGTCGGTTCAGAATTCTGTGAAAAGCAATTTTGAGCAATCAGACTCAATAAAATTATACCTTTACGTAAAAAATATCTGATTTTCATTGTTGATTTTTTAGCATTCTTTTCAGTTTTTGAATATACGAAAAATTGTGAATTGAAGGTCGACTGCAAGTGAATTTAGATATACTTGACACTGTCTTTTTAGTTTTAGACTTAAAGACGGAGTAAAGCGACTGACATTAAACTCTACATAAACTTCTCCCTCTTCTGCAGATTGAACAGGGCTGCGAGAAGAAAGATAATTGAGCCTGTGATAAGTATTATCCTGTTCTTCATTACAATTATTGCCCAGGTTGTTTCATTAACCCGGGAAGGAGTATCGAAAGGATTCAGAAAAAGGTTCCACTGGCTTCTATAAAGAGGCTCCTGAAGAATCAGAAAGAAGATTCCAAAAATTATCATTATTACTGCTGTTCCATTGCCATTCCTGACAAATGTCGACAGCATAAAAGACATCATCCCGAGAAAAAGAACAGGCATCATAACCTGGGTAGTCACTTTTACAAAATTGAATTTAACTATCAGGACTGAAGAGAGAAATGTAAAACCAAGCATTATCAGGTATGCTATAACAAAAATGAGTAAGATCCTTACCAGCCATACTTTATATCTGTAATTGGGAATTCCGAACAGTATCTCAATGGTTCTGGCATCCTGGTCGTTCTGGATACCGAAAACTGAAGGATAAAAAACAAGAAGTATTCCTGAAAAAATAAATGTTCCATACAGTTCACTCATCCTTGAAACATCGTTTGAAAACACGTAGATCACCGATAAGCCAAGATAGAAAATGATCGATCCTGCAAGGAACCAGATAAATTTGTTTGCGAAGATGATCCTGAGATTATAAAGGATGGTTTTTTGTACTAATGTGAAATAATTATATAAGGTGTTGGTTTTCATAATAATCAAATTTCTTCATTATGGTTTAAATCTTTTCTTCTCAGCAGCCACAGGTATGCGTCTTCAAGATTTGGGCTTACATTTATTGCATTTTCCCACGGTTTTGATTCCGAAATAACTCTCATTCTTACATTTTCGCCTTCCGACATGTGATGTACAACTAAATGCTCTTCTACAAATTTTCCAAAATGCTCCAAAGGAATGTTAAACTGCCATACATGTCCTTCTGCTTCCTTTGTCATATCAATCGGCTTGCCGCGATATCTTAATTTTCCTTTATTAAGAACAGCGACCTGGTTACATGAACTGGATATATCTTCAATGATATGCGTTGAGAAGATTACAATACGCTCACGGCTTAGTTCGACAAGCAAATTTCTGAATCTTATTCTCTCTCTCGGATCAAGTCCTGCAGTAGGTTCATCGACAACCATTATCCTTGGCAGGTGAAGCAGGATCAGGGCAATACCCATTCTTTGTTTCATCCCTCCGGAATATGATCCGATCTTCTCATGCCGGCGATCTTCCATATGAACAGCTTTCAGAACATAAGTTACTCTCTCCTCCCTGGTTTTTGCGTCGATGATATTTTTCAGCATTGCCTGGTAATGAAGATATTCGTGTGCAGTCATGTTTTCATAGCTGCCGAATTCCTGTGGCAGGTAACCAATCAGACCCTGCAATTCCTCACGTTTCTTCTGAGTATCAAGACCGTTGATCCAGACTTTTCCATAGCTCTGCTCCAGAATACCGCAGATGATCCTCATGAGTGTTGTCTTGCCGGCTCCATTCGGTCCCAGCAATCCAAACATCCCATTACCGATATTAAGCGAAACACAGCTCAAAGCTTTGAACGGTTTTTTCTTTTTGTCAATGAGAGGAACTGCCGCTACAATTTTATAAAATGTCTTCCGTATACCCCTGAATTTTCCTTCTAACCTATAAATATCTGTATTCTCGGTACTTAGCTTGATGCCGGTTTTATAAATCACTAAACCTGTGAACCATAAGAAACCGAGAATAAGTACGACAACTATGTTATCCCATTTATGCTGGAAAAGAACCAGATTAAGGAGCGGCACTATCCAGAAAATAATAAAGTCGATAACCGGGATTGATTTTTTCAGGAACTTCTTACTGCCGTCTAATGTCATATTCGTAAATAATTCCCTGAACTGGTTCCAGATTGCAGAAAGAAAGAACCAGGTTCCCACACTGAACATAAAGATCCAGAATCCTTTCTCAAGGTAGAAATAGCATTCCCTGGCCCACCTGTTTTCCCTATCGTAAATCTTGACAAGGCTCTGGATATAAATATTTATATTTTCATCAGCAGGAATGACTGTCTCTTTTGCTTTTCTCAGGCTGTTCATTATAAACCATGTAGAAGCCGGCACTATTATTAAAACAAGGATTGTTGTGATAAGCTTCCAGAGGAACTTATCTAAATAGCTGTAAATCAAGAAAATAAGCAAGCCAAAAACGATTAATTGAATTGCCTTGTTTTTCCAGTCCAGCGATTTAAACCAATCCATTGCATTTTCAAGGCCTGAATAAAATGTTGGTATGAAGACAAGAGTAAGCAGAGTGCTGAGGGAGAGA
>JAPLEC010000061.1 GCA_026391515.1 Bacteroidia bacterium
TTCAAATGTCCTCGTATTTTTTGGGGTCACACACTGTATAAATCTCGGGACCTGCTGGACAGCTCCATGAAAATTAAGTGCCGATAAAAGAGAAATATAAGAAGGTTCAATAAATTGCGTTGCTATGAGATACTCATCATCAGTAAAAGAAATTTTTCCTCTTACTATCCTGAAGGCAAGACCCTGTTTTACCAGTCTTGACAAATACACTTTTGCTATCTTCTTTTCTTTTCCGATAAGGTTTGAAAGTTCTGCAACACTAAAAACCATTCGCCCGCTTTTTATAGCCTTGTCTCTAATTTCATAAAGATTTGTTTCTTTCATTTTTGCCTCTAAACCATCACCCTCAGGTAACAATATTGTTACCCACAAGTGACAATTTTCTACTGCCATTATAGCATAAAAACGAAAAAAGTGACAACCCCTCGCCGTCATTATGAGGACTCGAAGAGCCCGTGATAATCTCCGATAATACCGTCATTCAGAGCATTCCGAAGGAATGCGTGGAATCTCCTCTTTTTTATTTTTTAACCCACTCGATACGGACTCTGCCGATTAATGAAACTATAACCTTAATTTGCTTACTTCCACTTTTATTGATTAAATTTATATGACCGCCACCTGTATGCGGAACTCCTGAATTATTAAAACTCACATCAAGATAACTTGAGGGTGGGCAACTTTTTACTCCAAAGACAACTGAATCAGGCACGTTTTTGCCAAAGAAAAGTGGAAAGCCTATAGTTGAAGTAAATTGCCTTTTAATTAATTTTCCTTTACCAGTAACAAGGTTTGCATCTTCACTTGCTTCAATCACATACCTATTTTGAGTAGGGTAGAAGCGAATCCTAAAACGGGCAGCGTTATCAGAGCTGTGAGTGATCGCCAGGTTCTGAATCAAAAGAATGTCCTGCTGCACCTGAGTGGCAGCATTGTACAATGAGCGTTCTGCAATAACATTTGAGGTAAAAGGTATTCCGATTCCTGCAAGGATTATAATGATTGCTATTACAACAATAAGTTCAATAAACGTAAATGCTTTTCTTCTCTTTTCAAATAAGTCCATAAATCCACCATTTTCTTTTCAATATTTCTATTATAAAGGAAGTTCATAAAAATAAAAAAGGGAAGCACAAAAGCCTCCCTGTATTCAGTGATATATAAAAATTTTACTTCGTTACCCAGTCAATTTTTACCCTGCCGATAGTTGAGATTGTAACTGTTACTACTTTGCTTTCAGAAGTATTTGAAATGGTTATTACACCTACACTTGGGTGAGGAATTCCCTGATTATCAAACGCAATATATCCCCCATCCGAATAACCCGAAAATTTAAGCGCAGAGCTGAACTGCCTGGTAATTACTTTTTCATATTGAATAGTTTTGGTTGAAGAGTTAAACACAGCATCTTCAGTCGTCTCAACATAATACTTATTATCTGATGGGTAAAAATAAATCTCAAACCATCCAGAAGCGCCAGAACTATGAGTAATTGCAAAGTTCTGCACAAGAAGCAAGTCTTGCTGGATTTGCGTTGCAGCATTATAAACATTGCGCTCGGTAATATAACCGGCGCTTAAAGGTACTCCAACTCCCACTAAAATAATAATAATTACAATAACTATAAGAAGTTCAATAAGCGTAAAACCTTTTTTAATTGCCAGCATTGAATGCTTCGTACGAAATCTCCTTCCATGAATATGACGAAGTACCACTGGCCGCAGAAATTACAGAATAAAGGGGTTCTCCAGGTTCACCAGGAATATCTGGAGTCCAATGGCCAGCGCCTATACCAATATTTGGGTTCCATGTAAGAGGAACATATTTGACTTTATAAGTACCCTTTAAATCCATTGAACCTTGTGTAATTACTGAACCTTCACAATCAAACGTTCCGACACCTTTTACACTGCCCGTAGAGTAAAAGAAGCCATATAAATCTGCATTTCCATTAGATCTTATAATATTTCCTTTTACAAGGATTGCCGAACCTCCGGGGTTTGAGGGGTCACCAACTGTTGCGCCTCCATTTATGGAAAGGTCACCGTCAACCACAAGCGTACCTGCACATGCAAACTGTCCATTTATCGTAGCAGGTCCCTGCACATAATAAACTATGCTTCCCATATAAATCCTGAGATTTTCAAATTGCGCAGGTGTTAGCTTAGTGAACAAATCTCCCGTACCATTAATCAAATCAAGATAGAAATTATTAATCCCATCAATAGGAGAAGATGTTTCGGGTGCTCCTAAATATGATTGAATAACAGATTTAACTATATCGTTTGAAGTATTTGCAAAAACAAGAAGATTACCATTCTCATCATAGATGGGATTCCCATCATAAGGAGGGTCACCGTTTCTGAAAGCATCAGCAAGTTTTGAATAGTTATCAATGTTAATTATTGGAAAATCAATTTGTGGAGCAGGCGGATCAGAATTACGGTCCAATTTTTTACCGTCGACTGTTCCTCCCCCATTTTTGTAAACCGTAAACTCATCTTCCGTCTCTGCGTTCCCGTTTTCTACTCTGATTTGTTTGCTCGAACCAAGGTCTATAAGCCCAATAGCATGTATATCGCCATCAACAGTTTGTGCATTACCGCTAAAGCTAATGCTATTACCTGAAAATAGAGCATAGTTAACAACTTTAGAAGGTTCTCCAGGAACCCATTCGCCGGGAGTAGATGGTGTGCTTGTATCAACTATAAGATAATTAACTTTAAAACTTGTTTTAATGGCTTTTCTTGCCAATTCGTTGCCGTTCCTCTTATATACAGTTCCAAGAGTATATAAATCAACATCGAGAATTTTATTTGTAGTATCATTGCTGATGACTTTTATCTTCGCCTGATAGCTAGTTTCAAAACTTTCATCTGATGGAGGGCTAGGATTTGTAATATAATCACTTTTCGCTACACTCGACCCATTTATTAAACTTATTATGTCCCCTGAAGTAAGATAATGCGAAGAACCAGAGTTTGGATCAAATATATTTTCATAATCCTCATTAGTACCAAAATTTCGCAAATCAAATAAAACTTGAGACGTTCCTTCCTCTGCTACGGAAAGCGCCCTTTGGGTATGAGTTCGCGCAATCGTAATCATATTTTCAGGGACAATTCTCAAGG
>JAPLEC010000246.1 GCA_026391515.1 Bacteroidia bacterium
GCAGGCCAACCTGACCAGGTTCTCTCCGGCCGGGCCTATTGCCGAGACCCTGATATTCTGGTCTCCCAGTTCGTCCCTGATGAGCTGCTCCGTATCCCAGGTGGTCTTACCCCAGAGGTGTGAGGCGTTCATCATCTGCACGGATTCATCGTCTATCCAGAGGTAAACAGGTTTTGGTGCCTTGCCTTTGATCACCACGATATCATAGCCAGCCATTCTTAATTCCGCGCCCCACTGGCCGGTAGAATATGCCTCACCCAACAGGTTGGTCGCCGGAGACTTGGCGAATACTCCAAATTTTGATGCAGCACAGGGGACCATGGTCGCCGTGGTTGCTCCAACGGCATAGATCAGTGGATTTTGCGGGTCAAAAGGATCTATACCAGGTTCCAGGTTATCTATCAGGGTTTTTATTCCAAAGCCAGTGCCGCCGATATATTCCTTGGCAAAGTCTTCATTAAAGGTTTCAGTCTTATACCTGCCCGTAGTCAAGTCAACCTGAAGAATTTTTCCAGTATATGCATACATGTTCTTCAACACCTCATTTAAATATATTCTTAACCTATGATGTTACCGATTTATCCTCCACCAGGGAAAACAGGAAACAGAGTAATAATATCACCCGATTTCATCCTGGTTCCCATGATATTCGTTTGTTCGGAAAGAGTCCCGTTGATCGCTATAATCCAATCATCTCTGAGATTCTGCCCATCTTCCTGGAAGATTTCACTCTTAAAAGCCTTTCCATATATGCTGTAAAGTCTCTGTAGCAGATCATATATCATAGCATTTGAGGAGATTTCCACTTCTTCCTCTTTTCTGCCAGTCATAACCCTTATGGCTCCAAAATACCGGACCTTAGTTTTCATCTTTACTCCCTAACTTCTCTTGATCTGGCCACGCCTCACATTATCTATGAATCGGCTGTATGTTGTCAAGAGATTTTTATTATATTTTTACAATCCTTCTCTTATTACTTGTCTTATTACTAACAAAGAAAGTATTCTTAATATATAAATATTTTTTCTTTTAACTACCCCACTAAAGTTTACACTAACGGACAATACATTTCAACAGTCAGTGAAATGTCATCATGATGCCGTATTGATCAGCATGTTATCGTCGCAGGTTTCGGTACGAGCATTAAAAAGTCGTGGGTGAAAAGTCGAAACGAATTAACGAAATTCTATGTAAGCCATGTCTTGATAGCTGTGAAATCGAATATGATAAGATTTAAGACTATATAAACACTACATTGGAAAAAGAAGATTAATTGAATTTTATTAGAGTTACTCCAAAGTAAGGAAGAGAAGAAGGGTTTTGTTTTGCTGATAAATATAGCATATCTACTGATGAGGTAAGGGATCAATCTGAGAAACATTGATAGCCAAAAGCGGGTCAAATTGATAAGCAAGGCGTATACGGTAAGCTTCTATTAAAAAGAAGAATTCTTCTGGATTTTTATTTAGATTTAACAATTCACCTTGTAGAGTTTCTATTTTCGCCATATCCTCAGGAGTTAACATCTTTTTGAAATATTGGTTACTTTTTTCCGTTACTAATTCAATCTCGTAAAAGTTATCTTTTTGGGAAAACTTAATAACCCTAGCTAACTCAGGTAGAAAAGGTGCTTTTATTATTGAATTTTCTTTTATTTTTTCGCTCATTATTAATCCTTAATTGATGATTTTTGAGATCAATCCCTTAGATGTTGGTCTTTGTCACTATATTTTTTCTCAATTAACTATCAAATAAGTGCCCAATTGAGCTTGATTTTTTGAATTATTTTATAATTTTCTATTTTATCCCATTTTAAAGTATATTGTCTGAGTCCAATACATTTGCATCATTGAAGGATTTCTGTTATTTAACTTAATACAATATCTAATCGAAGTCAAGAGATTCAAACTCCTATGGGGTCGATAGAAGTTATACTCAATGAGACAGTCAGAGAGTATTTCATTGATATTGACTATGCTAGTCTCTTCATAAAATCGATCCAGATATTCGGACTGTACCGTACCATGTGAAATACTAGAAAAAAATCAATCTCCTTCCGAGCTGGTCTTTAGTGAAAGCAAACTAAAAACATACGTGAGTGACCTTAAAGAACTCTTAAATCTTGGCTCAATCATTGAGCAAAAAACATTTCTAAAATCATTTATCAAGAAAATTACTGTTAACCAACCGAAAATTAAAATCGAGTACAGACTCCCAATTATCAACAAAAAAGGCAGAACCTCCAATCAAGAAGTTCTGCCTATGTTAATGTCTGGCTCCCCCTATTGGTCAGCTTCAGAACTTTTAAAGGGAATATAACAGCAGAAAATATTGGATTAAATCAGTTAATTCTTCAATAAATATTCCTCTGGAACTTGCCAATTTAGTATACCTTTGTTATATTACAAAATATAATCCAATATTTATATTTATGCATATTTATTCTGTTTCCAGAGAAGATTTTTGGTAATCTCC
>JAPLEC010000306.1 GCA_026391515.1 Bacteroidia bacterium
TCAGCTTGCCCATAAAACAATTTCTTTCTTTCAGGACTTTTACGTACATTCAATTTCGTGAGGTATTGGATACTAATAATAACGCTGACATTTTTTTCTTAAATGTTTCGACTTAAAATGATATTGCCTGAGATTGAATAATGCTGCAACAGATTTAACCAGGCAGCAAGTTCAATATGACCCAAAATATTATCCTATTGCTTATTCTCGTTTAAAATTAACGGGCACTACGCTTATCAGAAATAACAAAAGAATTCATAGATAACTGTAAAATAAAAAACTTAAATTATCTTTCATCTTCATTAAACACCAGTCTAAGTCCATGTGTTGCATGTCAGGTCATACACCACTCCTGCCCTGCTCAAATGAAAAAAAAACGATTTAGTGAATGAAACAAACATATCGCAAAAAAAATGAAAAAAGGAGATAATTTGATTAAGGTTTTTACCGGATCTGAGTTTTCCGTTTTTCTTCTAAAAGCGAAATTAGAAGATATTGGGATATCTGCAATAGTCAGGAATGACTTCAATGGCGCGTTTTTAGGGACAATTTCTCCCGCAGTAGATCTGTTTATTAATGAATCTGATCTGGAGAAAGCAGAACCCTTAATTAAAGAATTCCTTCAGAATGACGAAGTTTAAAAGAAGCTCTATTTTCTATGATATGAATGCCTCTTTATCAAATAATTATATTAAATTTTACCAGAAGGCTGTTTTCCTCATCAGGCTCTATTTGCTTGCTTTAGGGATATTCCTGATCAGCAGGATTGTCTTTATAATCAGTTACGGTAATTTTTCAGAGCTGGCAAATTACAAGCTTGATCTGCTACACTCATTTGCAACAGGTTTAAGATTCGATACAGTCGTTTTTACTTACTTGTTTTTAATAATCCTATTCTTTGTAATTATTAACTGGCTTTTTGTTTATAAAAATGGAACGCTTCAAAAAATATTCGATGTACTTTTTATCGTTACAAGCACCATATTGTTCACCATTATTATTCTTCTGATTATAGTTGATTTCTATTTTTATAAATTCTTCTCATCACATTTCAATATTACGTTCTTCGGATTTTTTGACGACGATACAAAGGCAATTATTAAATCTATCTGGACTGATTACCCTGTCGTCTTAATCATTTTTTTACTTCTTCTGGCAGTATTAATATTTCAGTACATTATCAGAAAATTATATTATAGCACTAAATCTCTGAGTATCAATAATAAAGTTGCCAAATGGATATTCTTCCTGGTGTTTATTCCCGGTTACCTGTTTGGAATGCGCAGCTCTGTCGGGCATGTACCATTAGAGTTCACGGAAGCTTCAATTTCAGCAAATTCGTTTATAAACGATATTCCTATGAACTCTCTTTTTGCTTTAAAAAATGCTTTACTGGAAAGAAGTAAAGGGCGTATTAATTTTTCGATGGACGATTATTTAAAATATTATAATTATAATTCTGTCGATGATTTATTGAGTGATTATAAACATCTGTTTACCAATGATCAAAATAGATCAGACACTGATGGTCTTATTAAAGCGACTTCCTCAAAAAATCCTCTTCTTGAAGAAAATCCTCCCAATGTAGTTTTCTTACTATTGGAAGGGCTGAGCTCACATCAATGGAAACTCCATTCAAAGACTTTCAACCTTTTTGGCTCTTTGGAAAGCGAACTTAAAAAATGTCTTGTATTCAAAAATTATGTTTCATGCAGGAATTTGACAATTTATACAATGGATGGACTTCTTGTAAATAGTTCATTATCACCTCTTTCTCAATCCAAATACCTGAATGTATCTTTTCCATCTTCTGCTTTAAAGCCATTTGTTCAAAATGGTTATGAAACAAAATTTGTCAGCGGAGGCCGCATGAACTGGCGTAATCTGGATCAGTTTTTACCCAGACAGGGATTTCAATCACTTGAAGACGGCTCCAATATAAAAGAAAATTGTCCGGAAGCAATTGTTGAGCATGAATGGGGTGTGTTTGATGAATTTCTCATGAAACGGATTGTACAAATATTGAAATCTCCAAATAATAAACCTCAGTTTATTTTCGGCCTTACCATAACTAATCACACACCATATAAAGTACCTGACAGTTATAAAAGTTACCCTTTAGTTTTAAGTGAAGATTTGAAAACACAGATGAAATTGCTGGACGATTATGTTTTACAAACTTTTTTAAGCTATCAGTATATGTGCGATTGTTTAGGATGGTTTATTAACCAGGTAACAGAATCTGGACTGGCCGAGAATACAATTATTGTTGCAACCGGAGATCATACTTCACATGCTGATGTTAACTCATTTGGATTTACAGATAAAGACTTTATGGATGCATATGGCGTACCTCTTATTTTATATATCCCGCCTAAATACAGAAATAATTTAAATGTCGACACATTGAGGTTTGGTTCTCATAAAGATATCTTTCCAACACTATATAATCTGAGCCTTTCAAACACCCGGTATTATAACAATGGTGATAATTTATTTTCACCAGATACTTTGAAAAACTATTGGGGTATATATGAATATAATTCGGCAATTAACAAATATGGCTGCGTTAAGTACACGAACAATAAATTCAATTATTTTAATTGGCAAGGAAAAGCAGGTGGTAAATTAATTGAATCAAATGAAAATCCTTCCGCTGAAATTATTCATCTGGGTGAAATGTTAAGGGCTTATGCAGCTTTTGATAAATACCAGGTTATCAATCAGATATCAGATAAAGACAACACTTTAAGAAAAGTGAAATAGGGAGACCGGCCTGGTTGATCATTACCTCGGCAAATCTTCGTCATAAATTCAAGCAAATGTTTACAAATAAAGATGTGGCAGAATACTACGATACTACACAAACACACTACCAAAAATGGTGGAACCTTGGAAAATCATTTTCATTGCATTATGGGATATGGGATGAAAGAGTAAAGAGTTTTTCTGAATCGCTTGTTAATACCAACAGGGTGATGATGGAATTAAGCGAAATCTCAGAAACAGACAGAATATTGGATGCCGGTTGCGGAGTCGGCGGTGCTGCACTTTTACTGAACAATGAAAGAAAAGCAGAAATTGTCGGCATATCGGTTAGTAAGAAACAAATAGATACAGCAAACAAACTTGCAGTAGAAAGAAATATTACTGATAAGGTTTCTTTTCAGGTAATGGATTATCTGAATACTTCATTTAATGATGAATATTTTGATGTCGTGTGGGCTTGCGAAAGTGTTTGCCAGTCCTCTGATAAAAGAGCATTTATCAGGGAATGCTATAGAATCCTGAAAAAAGGCGGCCGGCTGATTTTATGTGATTATTTTCTGACAAACTATAAGAAAGATATTCACTCATGGCTCGAAAAGTGGCATAAGGTCTGGTCTATTTCAAATCTTGTTTCTGATGATTCTTTTGTATCTGATCTTAAGAATCAGGGCTTTACTTCTGTCAAAACATTTGATTACACCGGTGAAATAAGAAAAAGTGCCAAACGTTTATATTGTACATCATTAATTGGTTCACTACCCTCTGAATTATACAATTTATTCAACCGGAAAGTATCAAGATTCGCAAAATCACATTATAAAGGTGGTTATTATCAATATAAAGCATTAAAAGAAAACTTATGGAAATACAATATCATTCTCGCGGTGAAATAAAAGTCGAGGCTTAAATTTGAAATATCAGAATCTGCTGTTGGTCAAAAAAAGGAGAAATCGATAACGCGCACTGCAGGAATTTCTTAACTTGTGAAGAAGTAATTTAACTGTTATTCAGATGATAATATGAATTCTCGGATTTTTCCCTGATAAGTTCAAAAAATGAAAATAAACTATCATAAATCTGCAATATCTCTGATCTCAATATTATTACTGGTTGCAGTTTTCTTAACTTCCTGTAAAAAATTAAGGGAAATAAACTATGATCCTGAGGTTGAACCCCTGCGGCATGGGATTAAAACTTCTGCTGCCATCGGGTATTGTGCATCTTTAGCTGCTGCATATTTTAATGGTGCAGAAATGCCCGGTAATGTGACTATTATTTCATCAAAAAAAGGCGCTCAGTCAGATGGAGTAATAATGGAAGCCGAATTAAACAATTCTTATCCTCTGCCTTTTAATTCCGACGGAGGCCAGATATTTATTGCCGGGCTGTGGAATGGAAATGGAGGTATTATTACTGCTTTGTTTACTGATATTGATATTGTCGAGGCAAAATATAAGCTTAAATGTATCCATACCATTCCTGTATCAGAAGAGTTAGATGGTCATTTAATGACATTATTTGCCGGTCAGGATGTTATTATCGGAAATGGTTCTGATACGCTTCTGAACCTGAATATGAGTGTTGCTCAGATAAATCTGGAAATGGATCGGCTGGGTGCAGACATATTAACTGATCCTTATGTAATAGTACAGCAAAATGTCTGGTTTATTAATATTGATCCGAATAATACTTATTCGAATGTCTATGATGATGAATATACAATAAACGGGGGTGGACAAATTGCAGAAGTACTAAGTACCAGCGAAGGGGTATTGTATCATGCCATGATTAATACAAAAATCGTATATTCAACCTGTAATATTAATCCAATTTCAGGTGTCGGCTTTATTCAGAATTTAAAAGTCGGGACAAAAATTGATCTGGGAGATATATTTCTGTCTTTTCATGATGAATGTGACGGAAAGGCTTATTGTGATGCAGCACTTGGGAAATACCTGACATCTACAAATCAAAATGTTAATCTTAATCTTTACTAACGTCAAAATTCAATAAAATAAAATAAATTTGTTTATTGATAGTCTGATTTGAAAACATGAAAATATTCTTGAAAATAATTTTTGTAATCTTAATCTGCGGATGTTCAAAAGAAATTGAAATAACATCTATCGATCAAATACCCGGAAAATGGCAATGGGGATATACATGTGGTGATATTGATACTTCTTATGTTTGTGTATACTCCTCAGCCTTACATTGGGCTACGATTGATTTTACCTCAGATGGTAAATATATTGAAAGGCATAATGATACAATTTTCCTGCAGACAAATTATACCTTGACAAAAATTGACGATTCCTGGGGTACCTTAATCCTTGAAAATCCGGCCGAAAACAGACCAATTGCAATAATGAACCATCAGCTTTTGATTACACGTGGAAGTTCCATTGACAGTTACATGAAAATGCAATAGAACCTCATTTGAAAAACTTCCTGAATCAACTGGTTTCATTTATCCTGCCAATTACAGTTTTGGTTTTAGTCCCGATGTATATAGAAAGAGATATTTCGGTAAAATCATTCCCGGCATTACTGATCGGTCTTGTAATGATTTGTACCGGATTATTTGTAATGGTTATTACAATCTCGACTTTTATAAGTATTGGCAAAGGGACATTGGCTCCCTGGAGTCCTACAAAAAAATTGATTAGTAAAGGAATTTACGGATATGTCAGAAATCCAATGATAATGGGAGTATTGACTGTTCTGATCGGTGAATCTGTAGCAATCTTGTCATTAAACATTCTTATCTGGGCTTTGACCTTCTTCATAATTAATAATGTATATTTTCTTGTATATGAAGAACCCAATTTAGAAAAGAGGTTCGGGAATGAATATAGAGAATATAAAAAAACGTACCCCGTTGGATACCAAGACTTAAACCATTTACAGGAAATGCGGAAATATAATAATCTGCTTCATTGCGAACCTGGACGATAAACAGACTACATCCATCAGCCCGCGTATCTTAATATTGCCAGCCATTTGGCAGACAATTAAAAAGATTACATTACTTTAACATTATTTATTGTTTTTTTTAATAACTTTCTGATAAGTTCTCATAAAGAACCTTTAATATACCAGGATAATAACTAAAATATAATCATATGAAAAAGATGCTCTTTCTTATTGTGATGTTGCTCTTACCATTAGCAACAAATGCCCAGCTCGCTTTGAAATTCGGATTAACCGGAAACGCAGCACTGGGTGACATGTCAGATTCCTGGGACGGAGGACCCGGGGCTCATTTAGGACTGGAGTACATGATTGCAAAGCATTTCAATCTGGGAATATCATCAGGTTTTCAACATTTCTTTGCAAGTAATGATCTGGATGAAGCAGTTGACGATCCGGGTCTAAATATCGTGCCGATTCGTCTATCGTTTGCCTATTACATTGGTGAGAGAAAATTCCGTCCATATTTTGGCGCCGAGCTAGGACCAACTTTTGTAAAATGGGGATGGACTATTGATGATAAAGATTATGAAGATGATAATACCTATTTTGGAGCCGCTCCCGTTATAGGTCTCTACATTAATTTTGGAGATAGCAAAGTCGGTGCTGATGTAAATACCAAGCTTAACTTTTTTGGAGGTGGTGATTCGGATATAGATAAACCATTCTATATTGGACTCAACCTTGGGCTGGTATTCAGATTTTGGTAGCTCAAATTAATACATCATCTTTATTGCGGAATAAAAGGAGGACCATAAAAAGGAAGAATGAAGAGCCACCCTATGCAATTGAAAAATGGGGCTGGCGATATCACCATATTGGCATTCCTTCAGCAAAACCAAAAAAAGGAGAATATCATCTGAAGCCATTCGGAGTACATGTTTGCGGTTTTGAAACCAGTCCGTTCGGCATTGAATGGATGCGATATGACCCGGATAGCCCGATTGAAGAGCTGATAAAAAAAGTTCCGCATATTGCATTCGAGGTTGACGATATTGATCTCGAACTCAGGAAACACAGGTTTAAAATACTTACAAGCCCAAATTCTCCGGGAGATGGAATAAAAGTTGCAATGATAGAACATAACGGAGCTCCCATAGAACTCATTGAATTTAAGAAGAAGAAAAGATAACCGTGATCCTGATAAAATAGCACAATTCAGAAAACAGAATTATTGCAGAGCTGATTGATAATGAATTCATTATCAATCAGGCACAGTATGTGTTAGCTTTATTGGGCGAAATGGGAGAAAAGAATAGAGATTATTTCTTTTTTATCAGCCTGTAAATAAGCAAGATGAGCACTGCGCCACCGGTGGCTATCAGTATACTGGTGAAATTTAATGCACTTACAGATCCGATACCAAGTTTGGCTCCGATCCAACCCCCTACAAAGCCTCCCGCTATTCCTAACAGGATAGTAATTATAATACCACCAGGATCTTTGCCAGGCATAATAAATTTGGCAAGAAGTCCGGCGATTAATCCGATTACGATCCACGATAAAATTCCCATAGTTTTCCTCCTTTGATAAGTTTAAATTTAATTTCAGGTTAAATTATTTAACATATAAAAATAGTGGTTTCTTATTAAAAGCAAATAACTACACTAAATTTGAAATGAATTGGAATAAAAAAAAATTTCTAATCAATTTTACATTTATTCAAAATTGTTCTGTAAATCAGGTAATTAAATAAAACGTATATGGAAAACAAGAAATCCAGAAGAAGCTTTCTTAAAATAGCTGGTCAGGGTCTTATAGCTATTCCTGTGGCTAATTCATTAGGTGGTTTTGCCAATGAAAATGAAGCTGTGCGAAAACCAAAAGTCTCAAAAGAGACTAAAACTCCTACTTCAAACGTAAAGCTCAATATCCGTGATTTCGGAGCTGTCGGTGACGGAATTACAAAAGATACCGGTGCTATTCAACAGACAATTGACCGTTGCCGGGTGCTTGGAGGAGGTGAAGTGCTGGTGCCTGCCGGTACTTATCATACAGGCGCAATTGCCTTAAAATCAAATGTTTTATTACGGCTTGATAAAAATGCTGTTCTGCTCGGCTCCCCCGACTTTGCCGATTATCCTGTAACACAGGTACGGTGGGAAGGGAAATGGATCCAGGGACATTCGGCTCTTGTTTATGCCATTGATGCTGATAATATTGGAATAAGCGGTCCGGGTAAAATTGCCGGGAACCATGCATTGGGCGGAAGACCCAATTTTCAGAATCCGTTGCGCCACCCGGCACTAATTGAACCAATCGGCTGTACAAATATTTTATTCGAAGATTTTTCAACAGACTATTACCTGATGTGGGCTATCCATCCCACTTATTGTGAGAACATTACAATCAGAAATCTTACGGTCCGTAACGCCGGAGGCAACGGAGATGGTCTGGATATTGATTCATGCAAACATGTCCGCATTGATAATTGTGATATTTCAACAGGTGATGATTGCATTGCAATAAAATCGGGTCGAGGAATGGAAGGTTATACTCTTTTGAAAACAACAGAAGATGTCGAAATAACCAATTGTACGTTTGCTGATTCAATTTTTGCATGTATCGGCATTGGCAGTGAGACATCAGGTGGCATACGGAATGTCAGAATTAAAAATTGCAGGTTTACTGCTGCCAGGACATTCGCAGTGTATATTAAGAGCCGGCCCGGACGGGGAGCTTTTATCGAGGATATTGTTGCTGATAATCTTGATGTTGCAGGTATGCAGGGAGGATTTTTAAGATTTAATATTCTCAATAGCGGAATTCAGGACCAGGTACCTGTACCAGGCGATGAGGGTATACCAACAATCAAAAATTTCAGCTTTTCAAATATCAAAGTGAAAGATGTTCCTGTGCTTGTCGACGGAACGGGAATTCATCCTCATAAGCCTCTCGAGGGATTCACGTTTATTAACATTACAGGTACATGTTTAAAAGGAATATCTCTTGCTAATATAACTAAAGCGAATCTGAAGAACATCAATGTCACAGGATTTACAGGCCCTTTACTGAGCATTAATAATGTGACCGGTAAAGGACTGACTGGTGCAACGGTTATTGAACCGCCAAAAGTTCCGGAACCGATTCAGCCGGACAGCCAGCCTTATCAGCTTAAGTGATAAACCTGTTATTTTTCCTTCTTACAACTTTATGGGAATCCTGAATATGATTGTCGAATAAGCGATTCAGGTTTTTATTGCTGTTTTCTTACAACAAGATCGTTATCAATCAACCGGCTGTTATACGATTGAATAACAGCTTTCAGCTTCTCCTCCATCTGCCGGGTAAGCTCCGGTTCACTCTCCATTACATTAGTTTCCAGAAACTTGTCGGTTTTATAGTTATATAATCCGACAGGCTTATTGTCAATCATTTCAAGGATATGATCCTTCATATAGAGATGATATGTGCTGCCATTTGTATTATAAGCAAACGATTCATAAGAATCGTCAAGAAGGTTATTCCCGAATGCAATATATTCCTCATCATAATTAAGGTAGCTTAGAATAGTTGGCATGATATCAATCTGCTGTGCAATTTTATTCTTAACACCTTTAAGATCACTGCCTGGCTTATAGAAAACTACAGGGATACAGTACGATCCGAAATTGTTCTGAAACTCTTTATGGATCGATTCATTTGTATGATCGGCAGTAATTACAAAAAGTGTATTCTTGAACCATGGTTCAGAAGCAATTTCATTAAAAAATTCTTCTAAGGCATAATCTGTATAACCAACAACTTCTATAATCGGAGCAGGACCTTTTTTGAATTTGCCCTTATATTTTTCAGGTACTTCGAAAGGATGATGCGACGAAACTGAAAAGATTGATGCCAGGAATGGTTGTTGAAAACCATTCAACTCTTTTGCAAAAAACTTAAAAAATGGTTCATCCCATACACCCCACATACCGTCAAAATCATTTTTATCGGGGTACTGATCAAGTCCGAAATAATCGTCAAATCCTGTCATCCTTGCGAATGAATCAAATCCCATCGAGCCATTGGGAGCTCCATGAAAGAAAGCAGTATAATAACCTTTTCTTTTTAGAAGCGAGGCAAGTCCATTCACCTGATTATTAGCATAATGTGAAATGATATATGGAGTTTCAAGCGATGGCAATGATGCAAGTATTGATGGCATAGCATCAATTGATTTCTTACCATTACTGAGTGAAACTTCAAAAGTAAGGCTCTGATTTATGAGTGAATCTACAAATGGGGTATAGCCTTTATAGGTTCCCCCTTCAAGATTGCTGCTCAAAGATCCTATATATTCTCGTCCAAAGCTTTCAAGAATAATTATCAGAACATTGTCCTTAACGAATGGTTTGTTCAATGATGGAATGTAATGGGGATTAAATATCTTGTCGAGCTTCGCCTTATCATAAAAGTTGTATTTAACCAGCGGTTTCATACTCGATGTTCTGAAGATGCTGAACGGAGTGTTAAGTACAATAGCAACGTCTCTTGGAGATTTTACATAGCGTGCTGCATTACTTATTGTTATAGGCCGGGTAGAGTGCTTATATCCGCCTCTGGCACCTCCTATCACCAGGGCAATAACCAAAGGAATAAACAGTACATTGACTATATAATAGATGATCTTATTGGAAGGCTCAGGTTTTTTAATCCTGACTTTATTGTACAGGTAAACCATTAAGAAACAGATGAAAATGAAAAAAAGTAAGAAGTACCAGTAGTCAATGAGATACTTAAAGAACATTTTTCCCAGGTGTGATTCATTTTCAAAGGTTTTGAAAACATCAGCAGTTGCTCTTTTAAAAACAAACCGGTAATAGACAAAATCAGCACAGTTTAATGCAAATGCAAGTCCGTTAGTGACAAAAAACAGATACTTTAGAATCTTATCATAAGTATTATTATATCTGAAATCAAAAGGAAGAATTTCAAAAAGAATGAAGAGCATGTTGATATAGACTGTTGCTGAAATATCAAACAACAATCCACCTTTCATAATTGAAATAAACTCTCCCGGTGTAATACCAGGGAACATTTTAATATTGAACAGGTAGAATCCGACACGGCATAATGAAAACAGGAATAAAACAAGTAATATCCTGTAGATCAGGACAATGAAAATATTTCTTGTTAAGATCCAGTTTTTCATTTATCAGAAAAGTAAAAATACTTTATTCATAAATTGATCAGATTTTTCTAACCTGATCAAAGAATAAAAGTATAAAAACTATTTCTGAGCAGCAAGCCGTATATCTTTTAGCTAGATTATTTTCGGTGAGGATGAATCAGACGATGGATCTGAACTTTCCCCTATTTCTTATTCAAATCCTCAAAAGTCTTTTCGAGATTTGATTTCATTTTATCATATTTTTTCACTGTTCCGGCACCGAAAATCAGGATCAATGCTGTAAGCACAGCAAGTATGATAATGGCAACTCTAGCGGAATCCGGATTTGCTTTAAGTGTCTCAATGAGCCCATGGTAGAGAAGGTACAATGCAAAAATACTAATAGCCAGACTTACAATAACACCTGCTGTAACGTTTAAATGCTCCACAAATCCAAGTAATGCACTTAAGGGCAAAATTACCATCAAAGATGCGTTAACTCTTACGCTAGCTTCATAATCTTTACTTCCTCTACAGATGGCAGAAATGATCATAAGGATTAAGCCACCAACGAATAACAATACTATAGCACCTATGACGATCCAGATAATCAGCATAAGGCCGTGGAATCTGCCAAACATGGAGTTTCCAAAATCTACCACGCCCCAAAGAAAGTCAATAATTCCAGCTAATGCTCCATAGATCAATGCTTTGATCAATGGCTCTGTAACTCCCCCCGTAGTTTTCATCGTTGAAAAGTATGACTTCGGATTAATAAGGACATCAATTGATTCCTTAATGAAAGCTTTAAAACCAAATGATAAATTACTCATGACCTAATTAATTTAAGATTATAGTTTATCAAAGAAAATCTATCGGAAAATAATTCAACCTTTCTTATTCGAGATAGGTGTAGCCATAAAGTCCTGAGCGGTAATTGGACAGAAACTCTTTGCCTTCCTCAAGTGTAATGATACCGGCTTTTACAGAAGATGTCACCCACGACTCAACTGTGCGTACCATCTTTTTTGAGTTATACTGGACATATTCAAGAACTTCAGCAACTGTCTCACCATCAATTACCTGATCAATCTTATAACCATTTTCATCCACCGAAACGTGAACAGCATTGGTATCGCCGAACAGGTTATGAAGATCACCCAGTATTTCCTGGTATGCTCCGACAAGAAATACACCCAGGTAGTATGACTCTTTGCTTTTCAGCGGATGTACCGGCAGGTGATATGATGAATTTCGTGTTGAAATGAAATTATCGATCTTACCGTCTGAGTCACAGGTCATATCCTGTATTGTCGCAAAAATATTTGGCTCCTCATTCAGGCGATGAATAGGCATTATTGGAAAAATCTGATCAATTGCCCATGCATCAGGGAGCGATTGAAACAGCGAAAAATTACAGAAATATTTATCTGACAATATCCTGGATATCTGCTTTAATTCTTCAGGTACATGTCTGCTGATATTTGCAATATGATATACTTTACGTGCAATTGACCAGAAAAGACATTCGATCTGGGCTCTTGTTTTCAGATCAATCAGCCCCAGGCTGAACCTGTCAAGAGCTTCTTCCCGGATCTGTTGTGCATCGTGCCATGTTTCAAGCATTCTCGGCTGATTAAAACCGTCCCATAAGCTGTAAAGCTCCTTAACAAGCTCATGATCAGCATCAGTTACAACCTCTTCATCTTCCCATGTCGGCAATGTCGCAGTTTCAAGCACCTCGAATACCAGCACAGAGTGATGTGCTGTGAGTGAGCGGCCTGATTCAGTAATTACGTTGGGGTGTGGTATGTTATTTTTATTGCTTACATCGACAAATGTACTGACTGAGTCATTTACATATTCCTGGAGGGTATAATTCATGCTGCTCTCGCTGTTCGAAGAAGCTGTACCATCGTAATCAACACCCAGTCCTCCGCCAATATCCACAAATTCCACATTAAAGCCGAGCTTACGGAGCTGAACATAAAACTGAGATGCTTCCCTTAACGCAGTTTTAATACGCCTGATCTTAGTTACCTGGCTGCCTATGTGAAAGTGAATCAGCTTGATACAGCTTTTCATTTTATTCTTCTCAATAAAGTCAATAGCCTCAAGCAGTTCACTTGAAGTAAGTCCAAATTTACTTATATCACCTCCTGAATCTTCCCATTTTCCGCTCCCGACACTCGCCAGCTTGATACGGATGCCAAGGTTAGGTTTTACCTTTAATCGCCTTGAAATTGAAGTTATGAGCTTTAGTTCATTAAGCTTTTCAACAACCAGAAAGATCCTTTTTCCCATCTTTTGTGCAAGAAGAGCAAGCTCAATGTAATCTTCATCTTTATATCCGTTGCATATTATAAGCGACTCAGGATCAGTATTTATAGCAATAACAGCGTGAAGCTCAGGCTTCGATCCGGCTTCCAGACCAATATTGAATTTCTTGCCATGGCTGACAATCTCTTCAACAACAGGCCTCATCTGGTTTACCTTAATAGGGTAGATAATAAAATTCTGGGCTTTATAACCATACTCCTCTGAAGCCTTTTTGAAACATTTTGAAATGCTGATGATCCGGTCGTCCAGAATATCAGGGAACCTGATAAGAACTGGTGTTGAAACATCCAAAAGCATCAGTTCATCAAGCAGTTCCTTTAAGTCGACAGAAATACCGTTCTTCTGAGGGGTTACTATTACATTTCCTTTTTCATTGATCGAAAAATAGTCGACACCCCATCCGTTGATATTGTATAATTCAGCTGAATCTTCTACGCGCCATCTTCTCATGATCAGTTATTTTAACTGGTGACTTGAAAATTAAAGATCAGAAAAAATTAAATTTTTTGCAATGTTAATTAATTAACACGAATATGGGTACTAATTATTTAGTTTTGTATTATAAAAATAAGTAATATGAAAATAAATAAAATGAAATATGGCTGGCTGAAATGTCTGATCGTCCCGATGCTGGCATTTATTCTTTCATCGATGAAACTGAGTGGACAGGAATATGCCATCGGGGCGGATCTGTCATTTCTCAAGAGTGCTGAAGACCAGGGCTTCGCCTTTAAGGAAAATGATACTGCCAGACCAGGTCTGCAGATTTTTAAAGATCATGGATATAACTGGATAAGACTGCGGTTGTTTCATACACCAAAAGAGCTTCCGAATAATCTTGAATATACAATTGCGCTGGCAAAAAAAGCAAAGGAGATGGGATTCAGATTTCTTCTCGATTTTCATTATTCCGATACATGGGCTGATCCGGGAAAGCAGTTTGTTCCAAAAGCCTGGGAAGGAATGTCGCATCAGCAGCTGGTGAAGGCTGTTCTCGATTACAGCGCTGCAACTATCAAAGCTTTCAGACAAGAGCATGTTCTGCCGGATATGGTACAAATTGGCAATGAAGTGATTAACGGAATGCTGTGGCCTGACGGAAAGCTCCCGGAAAACTGGAAAAATTTTGCCGATCTTATCCTGGCAGGCATAAATGGTGTTTATGCAGCATGTGACCCGCTTTACTATCCGAAAATTATGATTCATATTGACCAGGGAGGAAATATGAAGCTGACAAAGTATTTCTTCGATAAGCTGTTATCATATGGAATCAAATTTGATTATATAGGTCAGTCATATTATCCCTGGTGGCACGGAAGCCTTTTCGACCTCCGCAACAATATGAATTTCATGGCAAAAGAGTACAAAAAGCCAATAATACTTGTCGAAATTGCTTATTGTTCATCGCCAACAGAATATAAGAATAAGCTGGCACCTTTCCCTGAGACACCCGAAGGACAAAAAGAATTTCTGGATGAGGTAAATGAAATTGTACTGAATACTCCGGATAATCTTGGTGCGGGCGTATTCTGGTGGGAACCTGCCACAAAGGGTGGACGATCGACACGTGATTTTTTTGATGAAAAGGGAAATGTGCTGCCGGTAATTACTGTTTTTGATAAATATACCCGACATTGATATCAACGTAGCAGATACTTAGCAAGCTACGTCCGTACCACAGCAATTTTGGATTTTTTATTTAACCGTTTCAGTTTTTAAATCAGTCCTGTCGATGATTTTATAGACCGGATATGGATAATATCCCATACCCCATTGAGGTACGAGGTAGCGATCGAGGTAATTCCATGTCATTAATCCGTCATTCGACTGTGGTTCAAGAAGATAGGCAGCAAGGTTTGCAAGCGGTTGTGCAGTTCTTACTACAAGTGTCCCGACAGGAAAATCAACCGTCTCTTTATGAGTTGTGCCTTTAATAGTATTGGTATAATGACCCTGATTCAATCGTGAAGCTCCTTTCAGTTCAGTTATTTCAAACCTTTCGATCTCTATCAATGATTCAACCGTCAATTTTTCGACTCTGATTCCATGTGTTTTTAATAATCCGGTGACATCAAAGTCATTTACAGTTATCAGATATGCAAAGGGAAACCTGACATTTTTAGTTGGATAATAATCAATAAAATATGGAACCGTCACATTCTTCTGGCGATCGGTTTGCCTGAATGGTGGATAAACATTTGCTTCGGTTGACCGTTCGACCTCATACGTTTTGATAGTTACTTTTTCAGGAAGCGGCCTCACCTTATATTCAATTGCAAATGAATCTGTTACAGAAGGGTTCATTCCCCGCTGGACCGTTCTGGCATCCACCTCCTGAAGCATTTTCTTAATTTCATTTTTGTGTACCGAAGCATAATCTGTAAGTGATTTAATTAAGTAGTAACAGCCCCAGACGCGCGATTTAAAATCGGCATGAACGTAATTCTCATTCAGAATTCCCAGCCTGTTCCGCAGACCATAATAGTTGCTCATAAATCTGGGCTCTGCTGCATCGTAAAACCAGCCGTTTTCCGGATTCATCATATTATTAAACTCACCGTAGTAGCAGTTTTCTATTTTATATTTTTCAAGAAGTGTACTTGACATCTCCGGAATCATTTTGTCACGCATATACCGGATTAGCGAGTTATCGCCGTTAGGATTCACCATCCATGTAAATGTAACAGGTTCAACATGATATGATCCATCTGTAGTATGGCAATCCATAAACACTGCGGGGTCCCATGTATTAAAGACCTTTGTTAAAATTCCTCTCACTTCAGGTGATTCTGCTTTCATGCCATCCCTGTTCAGATCCAGAAATTGTCCATTATGCCTCACTCCTACTCCATTAACAGGGCCATTCTGGTTAGTTCTGTTCTGCGGATCAATTTTTTCATTTCCGTCAGGATTGAAGTTTGGACATATCAACAATATAACATCCCTTAGAATTTGCGGATCCTTTTCAGAAAGCAGATCTCTTACAAACATTAAACAGGCTTCCTTTCCTTCAACTTCACCCGCATGAATATTTGCCTGGATATAAATGACAATACGGTTGTCGCTTGCAAGTTGTGCCGGCGATTTTGGAAGAGGTTTACCAATTATCAGCAGAGGAACACTTCTTCCTTCAGCTGACTGAGCAATTGTTTCAACCCTTATCAGCTTTGATGTTTTCTTCAACTGATCAATGAAGTTCATAACATCTTTGTAATCAGATGTCGATTTGAAATCAGAGCTTTCAGCTTTTGTCTGGAGCTTAATCTGGCTGAATGCAAAAGAACCTGAATAAAAAATGAGGATACTGATTATCAGTAATTTTTTCATTATCGGGAATAGTAAATATTTAGCAGATAAAAGTAGAAATATTTTCAGGTAACAAATAATAGTCAGGAATAATTACACCTTAAATTCTTTTTGAGAGAACTTGAGTGTTAATTTAAAAAAATGAAAATCACTTTTTTTTGGCTATGTAAATAATAATACGTAATTTAGCGGCCTAAATTTTAAAAACAGAATACAATGAACAAAGGAACAGTAAAATTTTTTAATGTATCAAAAGGATTCGGATTCATTAAAGACGCAGATTCAGAAAATGAATATTTTGTACACGTTTCTGGTCTGATCGACAAAATCAAAGAAAATGATGAAGTAACATTTGAACTTGCCGAAGGTCAAAAAGGACTTAATGCAGTAAACGTGAAACTTGCTTAATTTACTATACTAGAGACAAAAAGGCCGTCATAATCAGACGGCCTTTTTATTTTGCGCAAAATTCAAACTGGCTGCTTATTTAGCGGCTTTTTTTGCTTTTTTTGCAGCACGTTTTTCTTTCAGGCTTTTTGTAGCCTGCTTTTTGACTTTTGTCTGCTGTTTTGCTTTTTCGTGTGACATGACATTACAGTTTTTGATTCAACGCTACCAAATTTAAAACAATTCACTTTAACATACATTAAAGTTTTTAACAGATGAACCATCATCTATACAGCTCCTCCACTTTTTTTAAAACCATAAAATTTATTTTTCCGCATCTGTTTTCAAAACAAGTTGCAGACAAGTTCACTGGTGCATCTTTTCTTTAATTTAGTCTCATACAAAATTCGATTTTCAAGGTTATTTAACCCGAAATATTTTCTCATTGAACTTGTTAATAACTTTTCAGCTAAATATTTTTTCCACTGAACTGCAATAATGGTTTATAACTTTTCTCCTTATTTATTGGCAATTATTAATTTAATTGATGTATTTTGCATAAAATTGAAAGAAAAAGAATATTATTACAATTGAATTTTAAAAAATGAACTTGCAAAGATCCATATCATGTTTACTATCAATCAGTAGGTTTATTGGAAAAAACTGAGAATGGTAAATGATAATTGGATTCGGATTAGGGGTGACCGTTCTCTTAAAAACAGAGAACGGTTTTTTTTATAAATGAGAGCATTAGAAAAAATAGAACAATTAATGAAATACGAACGTCCATTCAGCCAGGGATTGTACAGGAAGGAATTTGAGCATGAGAACTGTGGGATCGGTTTTGTCGCCCATATAAAAGGAAAAAAATCTCATTCAATAATCAACCAGGGGCTTGACATACTTAGAAACATGACTCACAGGGGTGCAGAAGGGGCCGACAGTAAGACCGGAGACGGAGCCGGTGTGATGATCCAGATTCCACGCGACTTTTATCTTATACAGGGCTACGCTCTTCCGCCTGAAGGTCAGTTCGGAACCGGTCTGATATTCCTTCCTCAGGATAATTCAGATTCTGCAAAATGCATGGATGTTTTGCTCAGTATTATTAAAGAGGAAAAAGTAAATATTATTGGCTTTAGGGAAGTTCCCCGGAATAATTCAGTCCTTGGAGATCTATCGCGAGCAGCTGAACCTTATATAAAACAGATCTTGTTAGACGCTGATATTCAACAGGATATCCTCGAACGCAAATTATATATAATAAGAAAACGTACAGAAACAGCTATCTGTAATTCCGACATTAAACAAAAAAGCTTCTTTTATATTCCCAGCCTTTCAACAAAAGTGCTTGTTTACAAAGGAATGCTTACATCAGTTCAGCTTGGAGAGTACTATAATGACCTGACCGATGAACGTCTTCAGAGCGCTATAGCTCTTGTTCATTCACGGTTCAGTACAAATACTTTTCCGAGCTGGGATCTTGCTCAGCCTTTCAGGATGCTGGGACATAACGGAGAAATAAATACAATCAGGGGAAACAGGCTGTGGATGGAAGCCAGGGAGTCTATTCTGAAATCAGAAAAGCTTGGAGATCTGTCAAAACTTTACCCGATAATTGAACCAGGTAAAAGTGATTCGGCTTCTCTCGACAACGTTCTGGAATTCCTGGTAATGAGCGGCAAATCGCTACCTTATGCTATGTCGATACTCATCCCGGAATCAATAAATGCAAAAAATCCGATTTCCCCTGAACTTCGCGATTTCTATCATTACCATTCAACATTCATGGAGCCATGGGACGGACCGGCTTCTCTTATTTTTTCCGATGGAAGATATATAGGCGGGATGCTTGACAGGAACGGGCTTCGTCCATCAAGGTTTGTTATCACAACAAACGACCTTATCGTTATGGGATCGGAAACAGGTGTCCAGAGGTTTGCTCCTGAAGAAATAAGTGAAAAAGGAAGACTGAAACCCGGTAAAATGCTGCTGGTAGATACGCAGGAAGGAAAAATAATTTTTGATAATGAGCTGAAAGCTGCTCTTGCAAATGAGTTTCCATACGGAGAATGGATAAAGCAAAATATGGTCAACCTTGAAGAAATCGAGACTGGGCAGGTTATTTCGCCTGAACTGGGTCCATGCTATAAAAAATATATCACTTCTTTCAATTATTCGATGGAAGACATTGAAAGAATAATTAAGGAGATGGCTGACACAGGAAAAGAGCCAATCGGTTCAATGGGCAATGATGTTCCTCTGGCGGTTCTCTCAAGAAAGCCATATCGCCTCTTTAATTACTTCAAGCAGCTATTTGCACAGGTTACAAATCCTCCAATCGATCCGATCAGGGAGGAAATTGTAATGACTCTTTCGGGTTATCTCGGATCACTTCAGCAGAATCTTCTGGAAACCTCACCTGATCATGTCAAGATGGTGCGTTTCAGAAATCCTGTCATAAGCAATACTTATTTCCAGGTTGTAAAAAATCTGCGTTACAAAGGATTTTCAGCAGCCAGCCTTCCAATGCTGTTCGATGCGTTAAAAGGTGCTGAAGGATTGCAAAACGCTGTAGATAAGCTATGTACGGATGCAGAAAAAGCGGTGGATGAAGGGAAGAATTACATAATCCTTTCCGACAGAGGGATAGATCAGAATGTCGCTCCTGTTCCTTCATTGCTGGCTGTTTCAGCTGTCCATCATCACCTTATCGAGAAGCGCAAGCGCATGCAGATTGATATTGTAGTTGAGAGCGCTGAACCCCGGGAGGTGATGCACTTTGCTCTTCTGTTCGGATACGGAGCAAGTATAATTAATCCTTATATGAGCTTTGCTGTAATCGACAAACTTGTTAAAGATAAAGCTATCCAGCTCGATTATCAGAAAGCTGAATCAAACTATATCAACTCCATCAACAAGGGTATTTTGAAGATTATGTCGAAAATGGGTATAAGCACTCTGAGAAGCTACAGGTCAGCACATTTATTTGAAGCAGTCGGAATTCATCCTGATGTGATAAATAAATATTTTGCCGGTACAATTACGCGGATTGGAGGTATTGGTATGAGAGAGATCGCTGAAGAAGTTCTTATACCTCACAGAAAAGCATTTGTTGAAGAACAGCAGCCTGAGATACTAACCGAAGGAGTCTATTCCTTCAGAAAACATGGGGAACATCATGCATGGAACCCTGAAACAATTTCTCTGCTCCGATGGAGTACGAGAACAAATGACCGTGATAAGTTCAGGGAATTCAGCAGGTTAGTCAATTCCGATACAGCCCGTCCGGGATTCATCAGAGGATTGCTGAGAATAAAAAAGAATCCGATTCCCATTGATGAAGTGGAACCCGTTGAAACGATAATGAAAAGATTTGTTACCGGCGCAATGTCATATGGATCCATCAGCCGTGAAGCTCATGAAACACTGGCAATTGCAATGAATCGTATTGGAGGTAGAAGCAATACCGGGGAAGGCGGAGAAGATCCGGCAAGGTTCAAAATAAGGGAAGACGGGATAAGTACAAGAAGTGCAATAAAGCAGGTTGCCAGCGGCCGTTTTGGTGTGACAACAGAATATCTTGTTAATGCAGATGAAATACAGATTAAAATAGCCCAGGGAGCAAAGCCCGGCGAGGGAGGTCAGCTGCCGGGTCACAAGGTTGATGAGATTATTGCTAAGACGAGATATTCAATACCAGGTATCACTCTTATATCTCCTCCCCCGCATCACGATATTTATTCAATCGAAGATCTTTCTCAGCTTATATTCGATCTGAAAAACGTAAATCCGCGAGCGAGGGTCAGTGTGAAACTTGTTTCAGAAAGCGGTGTGGGAACAATTGCAGCAGGCGTTACCAAAGCAGGTGCTGACCTGATAACCATCAGCGGCTACGAGGGCGGCACCGGTGCAAGTCCTTCATCTTCAATAAAACACGCAGGACTGCCTCTCGAGCTGGGACTTGCCGAAACACAACAAACTCTTGTAATGAATAATCTTCGTCGTAAGGTTATGCTCCAGGCCGATGGTCAGCTGAAAACCGGCTGGGATGTCATTATGACTGCCCTGATGGGTGCCGAAGAATTTGGATTCTCAACATGCGCACTTGTTGTACTTGGATGCGTGATGATGCGAAAATGCCATCTGAATACCTGTCCGGTCGGTATTGCTACACAAAACCCTGAGCTCAGAAAGAGATTCATGGGTAAAGCTGAATATCTTGTGAACTTCTTTCATTTCCTGGCAGAGGATGTAAGAGAATATCTTGCCGAACTTGGATTCAGAAGCCTTGACGAGATAATCGGACGGTTTGATCTGCTGGAACGCGATCCTGAAGTCGATCACTGGAAAACCACGAACCTCGACCTGACAGGTTTTTTGACTCTTTCTCCCGAATCAAAAGAAAATGCAATGCATTGCATTGAAAAACAGGAAAATAAGACCGGAAATGTTCTTGACCTGGAATTGATTACAGAAGCAGACAAAGCTTTTACTGAAAAACAGCAGGTCGAAATACACAGACCAATAAAGAATACTGACAGAGCTACAGGGACCATGCTTTCAGGAAGGATTGCAACAATGTATGGATCAGAAGGATTGCCTGATGGAACAATAAAATGCAGATTCAAAGGATCGGCAGGACAGAGCTTCGGAGCATTCCTTTCACCCGGAGTTGAGCTTTATCTTGAAGGAGATTCAAATGACTATCTTGGAAAAGGATTGTCGGGAGGAAGAATCATTGTTGTACCTCCTTCTGGTTCAACCTTTGAACCCGACAAGAATATAATTATAGGTAATACAGTTCTTTATGGTGCTACTAGAGGTGAAGTTTTCATTTCAGGTGTCGCTGGTGAAAGATTTGCTGTTCGGAACAGCGGTGCTGTTGCCGTTGTGGAAGGCGTTGGCAACCATTGTTGCGAATATATGACCGGAGGACGGGTCGTCGTTCTTGGCAAAACAGGAAACAATTTTGCTGCAGGCATGAGCGGAGGTACTGCTTATGTCTTAAACGAATTCGGGAATTTCGATTATTACTGCAATATGGGGATGGTCGGACTGTCGCTTGTTGAGGATGTAAATGATCTGACAGAGCTTTCAGAGCTTATCGCACGTCATTATCAATTTACAAAAAGCAAAAAGGCAAAAATGATTATTGATGATCCTGATAAGTATTTTCCAATGTTCATAAAGGTTATTCCTTATGATTATAAAAAGGTGCTGGAGGAGAAGAAGCTTGAAGAGCTCAGGGAAAAAATTGCCGGTGTGGAAATGGATGTGGAGTTTGGTTAAGATAATAATTTAAAATAATTGGAATAAATTAGTAATCAGATAATTATGGGTGATACGACAGGATTTTTAAAGGTAAAGAGGAAAGAAGCCGGGAACAGACCACTGCATGAAAGGATTTGCGACTTCAGCGAGGTGGAACAGGTCCTGAACAGCGAAGACAGGATGCTCCAGGCTTCAAGATGCATGGATTGCGGGATACCTTTTTGTCACTGGAGCTGCCCTGTCGATAATCTGATTCCTGAATGGAACGACCTTCTCTTTAAAGGAGAGTGGAGGGCAGCTTATGAAAGGCTTAGTGCAACAAACAATTTCCCTGAATTCACCGGCAGGATCTGTCCGGCCATCTGTGAACATGCCTGTGTTTTGAATATTGGCCAGGAGGCAGTCACCATACGGGAAAATGAAGTTGCTATTACCGAAAAAGCATTTGCCGAAGGGTATATAAAACCATCTCCGCCAAAAAAACGTACCAACAAAAATGTCGCAGTAATAGGCAGCGGCCCGGCAGGAATGGCTGCATCCGATCTGCTCAACAAAGCAGGTCATAATGTCACCCTTTTTGAAAAGGATGAAAAGGCCGGTGGATTGCTTAGGTTTGGCATCCCTGATTTTAAACTGAGCAAGGCAATTATAGACCGGCGACTTGATTTGATGGTAAAAGAAGGATTGGTAATCCGTACCGGTTCGCATATTGGCAAGAATATATCTGCACAGGAGATCCTGGGTAATTTCGATGCAATCTGTATTGCTATCGGTGCAGGTCACCCACTTGGTTTGCCTGTTGAAGGAAGTGAATTCGATGGGATACATTATGCAATGGATTTCCTTTCATCCCAAAACAGAGTTAATGCCGGAATCTTATCAGCAAATGATAATCAAATAGTTGCAGAAGGAAAGAGAGTGCTTGTAATTGGTGGAGGCGATACCGGATCTGATTGTGTCGGAACAGCAATCAGGCAGAAAGCAGCAAGCGTTACACAGATTGAGATACTGCCAAAACCTCCATTAGTAAGGACACCGGATAACCCATGGCCTTATTATAGTAAAATGCTTAAGACATCTACTTCGCATGAAGAGGGATGTGAAAGGTTATGGAATCTTTCAACATTAAGATTCGTTGGTGATGGACGAATAACCAGAGGAGCAGAAGTTGAAGAGGTAGTATGGGAATCATCTGACGATAAATATTTAATGAAGCCAGTACCTGGAACTCGCAGAGTAATTGAAACAGATCTGGTCCTTCTTGCCCTGGGATTTGGGCATCCGGTGCTTGAGGGATTACTAACTGAACTGGGTATGGAGCTTGATCACAGGAAGAACATTAAAGTTAATAGCTCCCTGGTTACTAACCTTCCAAAAGTATTTGCTGCGGGTGATACTGTGAACGGAGCAAGCCTGGTTGTAAATGCAATCGCCTCCGGCAGAAGAGCTGCGAAGGAAATCGACAGGTATTTAAGAAATGTCAGTGCTGAATAATAAAGCTGGCACGGATTATAAATCCGCGCCAGCAATTTTGTTAATTAAACAGAGCAAAAATATTACCTTGTTTCGTTATCAGCCAATCCACGAAGATCTTTTGCAGTGGCTATCAGCCTGATCATTTCAGATCTGTAACCATCTTCATCTTCACCTTTTGCAGATCTTGCAAGTTTTGCAGCAGAATCAAGAGTTGAGGTCCCTTTGAATTCCGACTCTCTTAATATCATCCCGAATTCTATGACTGCAGCAGCAAACCTCAGATTATCAGAAGCTTCTTCAATAATATCAGCATTACCTCTGACAGGCTTTTCAAGCAGCATGCTGGTTGAACCATCAGGTTTTTTATAACGTACTTTAATAGTTAATAATTCATCGGAATAACTTTCTTCACTGACATTACTGCGTGATTGTTGGTATTTAAGAGGATCTATTGAAGGGACCTTTTCTCCTGAACCTGTCCGTACGATTTCGTATAGTGCTGTTACCATGTGTCCTGAGCCCATCTCACCGGCATCTTTGGTATCGTCATTGAAATCCTCATCATTAAGCAGCCTGTTCTCATATCCAATAAGCCTGTACGATTCAACTTTTGCCGGGTTAAACTCAAGCTGGAACTTCACGTCCTTGGCTATTGTAAAGAGTGTCCCGCCAAATTCACGAACCAGAACTCTGCGTGCTTCCTGCAAATTATCAATATATGCATAGTTGCCATTGCCCTTGTCGGCAATTATTTCCATCTTATCATCTTTGTAATTACCCATTCCAAAACCAAGAACGGTTATAAATACTCCCAATTCACGTTTTTCCTCAACAAGTCTCTCCATGCCTCCATTGCTTGATTCACCAACATTAAAATCACCATCAGTAGCAAGGATGATCCTGTTATTTCCACCTTTTACAAAGTTCTTTTCAGCCTCATTATAAGCTAATTTCAAACCTGCACCACCAGCTGTCGATCCACCAGCTTCAAGGTTGTCTATTGCGCTCATTATAACCTCTTTCTTATTACCGGGAGTTGATTCCAGAACAAGTCCTGCTGCACCTGCATAAACAACTATTGCAACATGGTCCTGCGGACGTAATTCATTTACAAGGAGACCGAAAGCTGATTTCAGAAGAGGGAGCTTGTTAGGATCCTCCATTGAGCCGGATACATCGATAAGGAATACAAGATTTGAAGGAGGAAGTGATGTTTTATCAATGCTCTTTCCGCGCAAACCTACCTGGAGCAACTGATGTTTTCCGTTCCACGGACAAATTGCCAGTTCGGTGTAAACTGAAAACGGATGTTCGCCATTTGGTTCGGGATAATCATATTTGAAGTAATTGATCATCTCCTCTATTCTGACAGCATCAGCCGGTGGCAAAGAGCCATTGTTTATAAACCGGCGGATGTTGGTATAAGATGCATTATCCACATCTATTGAGAATGTCGATAATGGATTGTTTTTCACGTTTTTATAACCATTCTCATTAATGGAAGCATACCCTTCAGTGTTAAAATTATTGTTATAACGCTGAAAATAAGCCTGATCATAAGCTTTACCTGCCGCATATGATGCAGGCATCGAAGCTCTTTCTTTCTTGTTTCCGTAAGCCTTAAGTTCCAGGTCTTCCATTAAGACTATTTCCGGACTCATGGTTACATTTATAATGCTCTTGTCACCAATGTTTTTTTCAAGACTCTGATAACCAATCAGGGAGAAAACAAGCACCTTATCCTGATCTTTAACAGTGATCTTGTAATTACCATTGAAATCAGTAATGGTTCCGTTAGCTGAACCTTTTACTGATACGCTGACACCAGCCAGGGCCTTACCCTGGTCATCTGAAACCTTTCCGGTAATGTTTCTCGATTCAGTAAAAGAGATCATTACTGCTGAAAGGATCAGTATTGCGAAAATTTTTAAACTGTTTTTCATGACATTGAATTTTTGGTTAAACATTTTACCATAGGATGCAGGGATTTTTCAAATTCCATAAAATCATGAAATATTTTTTTATATTTCAATTATCTTTAGGGAATAATGACTCAGGACACTACTGGCGCCGATTTGCAATCGGTGCCCCAAAAATGAATCAAAAGGCACGGATTACAACCGAGCAAATGGCACGGATTACAAATCCGCGCCAGCGGAACTGGGTAACCACTTTTGCGAGCTCGGCGAAGCCAAATCCGCGCCAGCTATAAATATTTAGAATGATTTTTAAATTTCACGGAAGAATATCACACCAAAAGTCTGATGAAGAGCTGATTACAGAATTCACTTCTTCAGGAGATCTTGATATTCTTGGTGAGGTTTACTCAAAATACATGCATCTTGTCTATGGTGTCTGCCTTAAGTACCTGAAAGAGAGAGAAGAATCAATGGATGCCGTTATGCAGATATTTGAAAAGCTGATAACTGAAATACCAAAACAAAAGATAGAAAACTTCAGGCCATGGCTTCATGTTGTGACAAAAAACTATTGTCTGATGCAGCTAAGGTCAAAAAAATCAATTGAAGAAAAGCAAAAAGAGTGGATAATTGATCCGGGAAATTTTATGGAAAACGAATATGATCTGCATCCTATTGACAAAGATGAACAGGATATGGAAGAAGCGCTTGCAGATTGTATTGAAAAACTGAAGGATGAGCAGAAAGAATGTATCCGGCAGTTTTACTACGAGAACAGGTGCTACAACGAGATCGCAAAAAATCTCGGAACGGATGAAAAAAAAGTGAAGAGTCATCTTCAGAATGGAAAAAGAAATCTGAAACTTTGTCTTGAAGAAAAAAATGAAAGAAAAAGACAAAAATAATAAGAAAGAGCTCTCTGATTTTCTGAGGTATTCAGAAGGGAAAATGACAGATAGAGAGAAGAATACTTTCGAAAGGGAGCTTCAGAAAGATCCTTTTGCAGAAGAAGCTTCTGATGGATTTTCAGGAATATCACCTGAAAATGCAGAAGCCGATATTAACCACCTCAGGGAACAGCTTAAGACCAGGATATCACACAGATCCAGAATGGTTTATTTAAGAGTTGCAGCGTCCGTAGCTGTGCTAATGATTTTATCTTCTGTTTATGTTGTAATTGAAAGGAATAAGTCTTCCAAAGAGATGAGCAGCATTTCGGTTCCAAAAGCTCAGATGAAAATCACTGAACCAGAAAAAATTAAGGGCCCAGCACCAAAAGATGAGGTACCTGTTGCGGAAAAGAAAGCAGATCAAAAAGCCGAACTTCAGGCCAATGAGATTCTGTCTAAAACAGTTTCAAGAGAAAAAGGAAAATCTGAAGCAACTA